>NZ_JBGCCU010000016.1 GCF_041261445.1 Catenulispora sp. EB89 | reverse complement strand
AAACCCTCGGCTGGGACACCCCCGCCGAACGCCTCGCTAAACTCCTGAACACGAATCAGTAGCCGCCGTTGCAACGACCACTGAAATCCGCCCCTTGAGGCGCCCACCAAACGCGGCAGACGGCCGCCAGACTAAACGCATGCGCAGTGACTCGGACTTACGCGTGGTCGTGCCCGCGAAAGCCGCCAGCCGCCAATGCACCATCCACCGGCCCCAACTGCCGCGTGGTCGTGCCCGCGAAAACCGCTGCTCGCCAACGCGCCGCCGCAGAGACCTGAACCGCTGCGCGGTCGTGTCCATGAAAACCGCCAGTCGCTAACACACCATCCACCGGCCCCAACCGCCGCGTGGTCGTGTCCGCGAAAACCGCCAGCCGCCAACGCACCGCCGCACAGACCTGAACCGGTGCGCGGTCGTGCTCATGAAAACCGGCGGCCGCCAGCGCAACCCCGCCCCGCACAACCGAACTGCGTCCCCCCGCGAGGTCACCAAACCTTAGGCGAAGCCGTCAAAATCGCCTGTAAAACCACAGCCCAACCGCACCTGCACAGCGCACCGCACCCCGACACCGCACCCCGACAACCGCTCGCCCCCCAATTCAACAGAGCCCCGGAGCAACAACCACCCCTCCAGGGCTCCGCCGCTGTGCCCACCCAAACAGCGTCGGCCTAAAAAGCGCCGACCCCGTCAGGCGTACCGAGCCCGGAGGGTGCGTCATACCCCGGCACGGCATTGCACAGGTAATCGCCGCCGCAGTCGCCTCCGGCGAAGTCGTTGTTGCCGCCGACCACGTCGTTCAGCCCGGCGCTGTGCGCGTAGACATACGACGCGTTCGCCAACTCGGACGGATTGCCCGCCAGGGCGATCACGCCCGCGATGAACGGCGAGGACGCGCTCGTGCCACCGACCACGATCCACCCGTCGCCGTCGTGGGCGTCGTAGACCGCCGGACCGGTGTTCGGATCGGCGTCAGCCGAGACGTCGGCGACGGTACGCCCGGGGCAGTTGGGGTCCGTCTGCCAGGCCGGCTTCGCGATGTACGCCGAGCATCCGCTGCCGCCGGCGCCACCGTCGCTGTTCCACGCACTCTCAGTCCAGCCACGGCTGCCGGTGGAAGGCGACAACGAGGTACCTCCGACCGCGATAACGCTGGGAAAGACCGCGGGGAAGTTCGGGATGCCGAATCCCTCGTCACCCGAAGACGCCACGATCGCGACGCCGGCATGGCTGTAAGCCGAGATGTACGGATCCATCGCCTCCTGTTCAGTGCCGCCGTAGCTGTTCGAGATCTCGGTGGCGCCCAGCCGCGCGGCGGTGTTCTCCGCCGTCGCGAACGAGGCGAACTCCGTGTCGCTTGCCTCGACCAGCAGGATGCGGCAGTCGGGGCAGGCCGCCGAGACCATGTCGAGGTCGAGCGAGATCTCCACGCCCCAGCCCTGCTCCGGCGGGAGCGGGCTCGCGTTGCCCGACTGGTTGACCTTCGTGAAGCAGCCGTTCGCTGTCGTGCAGGCCGGCAGGCCGTAGGTGCTCCGGTACACGGCCAGATCGGCCTCGGCCGTCGCGTCGTCGCCGGCGTCGACCACCGCGACGGTCTGCCCCCGGCCGCCGTCGGTCGGCAGGCGGTAGGCAGAGTGGAGCGTGGCCGGGCTGAGGCCGTCAGGCAGGGCCGCGGCCGCCTTCGTGTGAGCGTGGGCAGCAGCCGCACCGCGCACCCCGAAGCCGCCGTGCACGTCCGTGCGCATCTCGGCGAAGCAGCGCACCTGCGTGGTCACGGGACAGGCGGCGCGCACGTTCGTCACGGGCCCGTGGGCGGCGGGCCCCACCGAGGTGCCGTCCAGCACCGCCGCCGCGACGCCGCCTGTGCTCGTGCTCGTGCTCGTGCTCGTGCCCGTGCCCGTGCCCGTGCTCGCGGCCGCAGTGGTGACGGTCGCCGTGACAGCGACCGCGACCGCCGCCACGAGCCCGACCAGCCCCGTGCGCATCCGAAAGTTCCCCTTCACGATCAGCCCTCTCACTTGGCGACGGTGTAGGCGTTGGCGATGGTCTGGGTGATGCTGCCGCCGATGGCGTCGGTGGCGCTGACCCTGAGCTCGGGGTCAGCGCCCTTGGCCGAGGCGGGGTTGTCCCAGGCCACGATGTAGTGGCCGTCCGACCCCGCCGACGAGGTCGGCTCCCAGCTCTTGCCGCCGTCGAAGGACACCGTGACCGTGGCGGAGGTGATCGCGGCGTGGGATCCGGCGCAGTCGAAGGCGACGTGGCCCACCCCCAGCTCCAGCACCTGGAGGGAATCGGCACTCGTATTGGAGCGGTCGGTTTCAAGCTGATAGTTGAGCGTCAGCGCCGGCAGCAGCAGGCACGGCGTGGCGACGGACTGGCCGTAGCAGGTGTCCTCGCCGGGCAGCGGGACGCTGGTCGCCGAGCCCACTGTCAGATCGGTGACCACATTCGTGGACTGACTCATGCCGGGCACATCGCTCAAGTCGCTCGTGTCGACGGCGCGATACGTGGCCGGTGCGGTGGCGATGCCGTCCAGTTCGACGCCCGGCGCGCTTCCGCTGTAGACGAGTGTGCCGTTCTGGTAGAAGGCGAAGGCGTCGTTTCCGCCTCCGGGCAGTCCGCTGTGGTCGGGCTCGCTGTCGCCGACCGGATAGAAGGCCATCGTCAACGCGGCACCGGCCGTGCACGCGTAGCACCGCTGCACGCCGGTGTGCTGCCCCATCGTCGACCCGAGCGGCCCGTGCGCCCACTCGATCGCGGCGGTCCGGCCGGCGGTGAAGGTGCGGTTGTCGGCGAAGAACTGTGTCTGGTCCGGCGTCACGACCGACTGGTCCCACTCGCCGGAGTCGGCGGTTCCGAGGTACTCGGTCACCGTGCTCGGCATCGCCTGCACGACGCCCGCGCTGACCACCAGCCCTCCGGCGGCTTGCAAGGCGCTCGTCGCTGCGTCGTACGCGGCGTTGAAGAACCTGCCGTCCGTTCCGCCGGCCGGGTCCGCATAGAAGGTCTGGGTCACCTTCGCCAGTTGCCGGGGCTGCACGACGTACGACTCGTCGGCGGGCACATAGCCGGAGCCGAACGCGACGTCATAGCGGTAGGCCGAACCGGTCGTCGGACCGATCCCGCTCCACTCGATCTGATACCGCACCGAGCCGACCGCCGGCGTCGCCATCGGGTTGACGTAGACGGGCGTGTCGCTGATGCCGATGATGCTGGTGCTCGCGACGAGCCCGGCGGTGTCGATGTAGTAGTTCGAGACGGACAGGGCCTGCTGGGTCGACGGACGCGGCGTGCTCACCGTGATCAGCGACGAGGCAGCCGTCTCGCTGAGCGCGACGCTGGTGGTCGCCGTCCCGGCCGAGGGCACGGTGACCAGTTCGTCGATCCAGTGGATGGCCGTCTCGTCCCCGGCGCTGTCGAAGTCGAAGATCTGCGACGTCGCCAGATAGTGGCCGGCGGGAAGGGTGACCTTCCCGACGCCGTCGTCGATCGGGACGTCGGCGTACCCGGCCAGCAGGTTGTCGAGGTCTTCGAAGTGCACGTCCTGGTCCGTCAGCGGATTGCCCGCGGTGTCGGTCAGGGCGATCTGCACCTCATGCATCACGTAGTGCGGCGTGATCGGACCGGTCGCGGCGCCGGCGGCCAGGCTGACGCCGCTGACGCCGCCGAACAGAGCGCCGCTGCCGACCGGTCGTCCGGCTCTGACGTCCGCGCCGATCGCAGCGCGCAGACCGGCGGTGAACTCCGCCGTCGAGGCCGCGGTCACATAGCCGCTCGCCGACTGGCCGCCGACCGAGGTCAGCGTGACGCCGGGCAGGGCGCTCGGCGTGGTGCCGGCGGTGTACGTCACCGCGACGGGTATGTGCGCGCCGCCGGCGAGGTTGTCACGCAGCAGCGCGGAGATGTCGAACAGCGCGGGGTCGAGCTGGCGGCCCAGGTACGGCTTCGCGACCGCCGGGACGACGTATTCGTCGCCGCCCCGCGCCGTATACGTCTCAGCCGGACCCGTACCGGCGGCGGAAGTCAGCTGAGCGGAGGTTCGGCCGCCTGAGGTGGTGAGGGAGACGCGGTCTCCGGTGATCAAAGTGACGGCCCGGGCGGTCGTCGGGGAGATCGGCGACGCGGTGACCGCCGTGTTCGGCGCTGTAGTCGGCGCGCCAGTCGCCGATCCCCAGGCGGCCGAGGCCGGCGCGGCGCCGGACAGCAAACCCAGGACCAACGAGGCGAAGGCAGCAGTGGGGACGAGGAAAGGGTGGCCTTTGCTTCCCATGACTGATTCTCCGGATGAGAGATACGTCGGATCGCATTCGCGACATGCGGGTGGCGCGACAGCGGGGCGGCGTCCGCAGGGTGCTGCGACCCGCCGCCCCGCTGGGTGGTCGGCTCAGGGCGCGAGCGACCACTCCTGGTTGACGCCGCCGTCGGCGGGGAACTGGATCACGGCGGCGCCGGGCGCGGTGCTGCTGTTGGTGAGGTCGATCATCTGGCCGTCGTACACGCTCTTCAGCCCGATGGCGCCTGGGCCGTCGTCCACCAGCGTCCAGCGGCCGTTGCTGCCGCCGTCGTCGCTGAACTGGATGAGCTGGGTGCCGGCGGTGGTGGTCGGTCCGGGGATGTTGACCAGCTTGCCGCTGTTGGCGTTGACGATCGTGTACGCGCCGCTGCTCTGCCGCACGAACGTCCACTTCTGGTCGGCCTGGCCGTTGTCGGAGTACTGAAGCAGGTGCGCGCCGTCGGCGGTGGAGTCGTTGTCCACGTCGAGCCGGCCGCCGGTCGCCAGGTTCTCGACGCGGTAGGCGACGTTCGGGTCCGGTACCGGGACCAGGGTCCACTTCTGGTTGGTGCCGCCGTTGGCGGGCCACTGGATCACCGGCGCGCCGGAGCTCTTCGAGCCGCCGGAGACGTCGGCGAGCAGGCCGTCGGAGGGGGAGCTCAGCGTGTAGGAGCCGCTGCCGGTCGGCACGAAGCGCCATTGCGTGTCGGTGGCGTTGTCGTCGCCGGCCTGGACCAGCTGCGAGCCCTGACTGTCAGAAGGAACAGCGAGCTGCTGCTGGCTGGTGCGGTTGAGGACCTTGTAGCTGCCGTCGCCGACCGGCACCAGTTGCCATTCCTGGTCCAGCGCGTTGTCAGCACTCTGCTGCACGATCGACGAACCCGACGTCGCCAGGTTCAGACCGCTGTTGGCGTTGACGATGTTGTACGACATCGCCGTGTAGCCGACCGACCCGGTCGGCACCACCTTCAGCAGCGTCGCGCCATGAGCCGGCAACGAAACGCTGTACCCGGTGGCGAAGCTGCCGAGGTCGGAGTGCGACCAGTCATCGTGCACCGTGGCCGCGGAGCCGGTGAACCCGATGTCCTTCCAGTTCACGGACGCGGTGGCGGTCGAGCCAGCCAGGTTGAACAGCGCGACCGTGTAGCTGCCGTCGCCGTTGGCCGCGTACCAGGCCTGCTGCTGCGTCGTGCGATCAACAGCCCGCGCCGGATGCCCGGCCTGGTCGACCGCGAGCACTTCGCTGTTGGTCAGCAGACCGACGTCGGTGGAATCCAGGTTGGTCAGGTCCACACCCAGCGTCAGGTTCGAGTTCTCGATCGCCCACAACGTCAGCTGCGTCTTGCGCTCATCAAGGGTCAGACCGTCGTTCGACCCGTTCCCGACCTCGATCGAGTCCAGATCGTTCCACCCACCGGTCCCGCCGACGCCGATCCACGGCACGACGTCGGAAAAGCGGAGGGCCACGTTGTTCCAGTCGGTCAGCGGATAGGGCGAACCGTTGGCGCCGCAGTAGCACTCGACGTCGTCCTCGATGCGCCAGCCGTTCGAGTACTGCTGCCAGGACGCGGCGTCCGCGATCGTGAGCTTGTTGGACAGCTCCAGGTGGATGGTCCGACCGGTCTGATTGAGCGCGGTCGACCAGTGCTGGACGTCGGCGACGCCCTGCGAGTCCCCGTCATTCGGGCTGACACCGTCGATCTTCAGATAGTCGATGCCGTAACCCGCGAGCTGGTCGGCCCAGGAGTTCAAGAACGCCTGCGCAGCCGCCGGGTTCTTGCCGTAGTCGATGTAGTACATCCGACCACTGCCGAAGTTGTAGTTCGTCTCGTAGCTACTGGTGTTGGAGACGATGTCCCGCGCGTGGAACGACGTCCCGGCGATCGGCGTGTTCTGGTTGTACGCGGCCACCGGTATGCCCGGCGTCAGGTACATCCCGAACTTCTCCCCGAGCGAGTGGATGTACGAACCCAGATTCGCCATCCCGTCCGGGAACTTGCTGCCGTCGACGACCCAGCGTCCGTAGGCGTCCACGGTGGTCTGCGGGTCGAGGTAGTAGAAGTCGTCCAGGTTGACGTACTGGTACCCGGCGTCGACCAGGCCGCTGGTCGACATCGCCAGCGCCTGCGCCTTCATGGCGGCCTCGGTGGGGTGGTTGCGCAGGAACGACCAGCTGCTCCAGCCCATCAGCGGGGTGGTCGCGGCTCCGTTGGCCTGCGCGTGCGCCCGGGTCTGGCGGCCGTCCACGACGAAGAACGCCAGGGCCAGAGCCACGAACGCGGCTAAGAAACGGAGTCGGTGGGGTTGTGCGGGCGAGGATGTTCTCACTGGGGCTCCCGAGGGTGGATGGGGATCGATGTTCAGCCGGCGTACTGGACCGTGATCTCGTCGAGGTTGAGGTAGTTCGAGCTGCCGAGCGAGCTGTTGTAGATCACGGAGATCGTGTTCGACCCGGCGTTCAGGGCGACGTTGGGGACGGTCACCGTGTTCCACGAGGACCAGGAACCGGTGCCGGGCAGGGTCAGGTTGTTGACGACTCCCGAGCCGTTCACGTAGATGTACCGCGAGGCGTTGCCGGCCGCGGCGGAGTAGCGCAGGGTGAGGGTGTACGGGCCCGCCTGGGTGACGTTCGGGTGGAGGTCGACCCACTGGCCGTCGTGGTTCCAGCCCGCGACGTATCCGCTGCCGGTGTAGCCCGGGTAGATCGCTTCGGTGCCCAGGCCGTGCAGCGTCCCGTTCTCGGCCTGCACCTGGATGACCGGGTTGCCGCCGCCGCCGCCTCCGCCGCCGTGCACCGGGCTGAGCGTCACGGTCAGCAGGGTGGGGTTCTGGTCGACGACCGCGCCGGACTGGTCCACGCCGCCGGTCGGCGCCACGTCGTCGTACGGGAAGGCGTAGCCGCGGCCGTCGACGCTGGTGGCGTGGACGATCCGGGCGTAGTGGTTGGTCTGCGGGTACTGGTAGTAGTTCGCGGGGTTCTCCCCGGCCGGCTGGTCGGAGTCGATCAGCAGTGTGGTGCGGTTGATCGCGGCGCTGATCCGCGCGGTCAGCGCGCCCATCTCGACGCCGCTGGTGTTGAAGGGCCCTGAGTTGCAGCTGAAGATGTCGGCGCTGGAGGGCCGGCCGAACGAGCCGACGCCGGGGAAGTTCAGGACGCCGCCGGATACGTTTCCGGTCACGGTGCCCCACTGCGCCTGGGTGTCGATGGACAGCGTCTCGGAGCTGTACTTCGACCAGACCTGGTCCAGGTACCCGTCGAAGTAGCCGGCGAACAGCGAGGAGTTCTGCGCGATCCCGTTGTTGGGGCTCAGCGCCCGCAGGTTCGCCCCGCCCGAGGTGACGATGAGCTGGTCCCAGCCCTGGCCGTCGGCCGCGCTCTGGGACTGCAGCGCGCTGCAGACGGTGTCCAGCGCGCCGGCCGGCAGGCCCGGGGCGGTCTGCGTGCCGGCCGCGCCGGTGGACGTCAGCCCGATCGGGATGGCCACGAAGTCGACCATGCTGATGTTCGCCCACAGGTTCGTGCTGTTGAAGGTGAACTCGCAGAAGTCCCACATCAGGTTGATGTTGGGGTCGGTCGGATTGCTCACCGACGGGAACACCAGCGCCGGGCCGGGGTTCACCAGGAACGTCAGGGGATTGTCGATGGAGAACCAGATGCGGCCGCCGGCCAGGTGCGGGATGGTGATCCGGGTGGTCGAGCCGCTGGCACCGAGCGGGATGGCGCAGTTCGCCCCGAGGGGGGTCAGGGTCTGGGACGGGGACGGCGGGTAGTAAGGGGTCCGGCCGTCGGACTGCAGGAGGAACCAGGCGTTGCCGTTGTCGATCGCCAGGCCCGTGACGTAGGCGTAGACCGTGTTGGAGCCCGTGTTGTTCTGCAGGTCGATGTTCAGCGTGCTGGCGGTGGCCGCCGAGGCGCGCGCGGCGAGGCCGGCGACCGAGGGCAGCACGGCTGTGGCGGCAGCGGCTGCGAACAGGTTTCTTCGGGAGATCATGGATCCAGTGCTCCTCACGTGGGGGTGGTCGGCGTGTGGTCCGAGTGCCGTCGGCGCGCGGGATCGGCGCTGTGGCTTCTTGTGCGATTGCCGAGCAGGTGGGGCGGGTCCGCCGCGGTGGGAGCGGTGTGGGCCGGCGGGTCGTCGAATGCGGCGTAGTTCATCAAGCTGGACTAGACCAGTGGGTCTGTCAAGGGGTCTGTGCGCAGGTAAGCAGCGGTCAGCCGTTGGTTGATTACTGATCCAGTGGTCAGGAAAACACCGGCGGGTGCTCGTTTCACAGTGGCCGGACACACCGGCGCAACACGAAAACGGCATCAGGGCAGTTCATCGGGATGCAGACTCGGTGGTCGGATGTGTTCGATCACTGGTGATCTCTGTTTGATTCCTTTGCCCTCGCGTTGATCCGTGTTCAGCAGGTCTTGACACGGACTTCGCTGCTCGTCACAGTGAGTCCTCGTGGGAGCGGCGTGGCCAGGAGTTGCCCGAAGGATTGGAATCCCACATGGAACCGCGCAAAGAGCCGCGTCCAGAACCGCGTGCTGAATCCCCCAAGCCCGACGTGAGCCGGCGCGCCTTCCTGGGTGCCGCCGGAGTGATCGGTGCCGGCGGTGTGTTGTACGGCTTCGGTCCGGGCTCGTCGACGGCCGCGAACGCCGCGCCCCGCGACAGCGCCTTGCCGCAGGGTGCTGCCGTGCCCCTGGCCGCAGCCGCCCTGCAGGTGTATCCGGTGCCGTCGATCTACCCCGCGTCCACCGACTACCGGATCACCGTCAACGGCACCCCGGTCCCGGTCCAGAAGTTTACCGGCTACGACATCGCGCAGCTGGCGATGGGCCCGGGCAGCGCGCAGGTCGCCGTCACGAAGATCAACAACACGAACATCGGGTCGTGGAGCATCAGCCCCCAGAAGCTCGGCATCTCCGCGAGCGTGAGCGGCTCCACCCTGAACTTCACCCTCCCCGGCGACGGCTACTACATCGTCAAGGTGGACGGCCGGCCCCAGCTGGTCCTGGCCTTCGACCCGCAGGAGACGAACCAGCCGCCGAGCGGCGGCGACGGGATCTTCAACGTCACGGCCTCGCCGTACAACGCGCAGCCCGGGACCGGCGGCTACTCGACGCAGGCGTTCAGCAGCGCCATCGCCGACGCCTCGTCCTGGGGCTCCGGCACCGGGGGTCAGGGCACTGTCTACGTGCCGCAAGGCGTCTACAACGTCGGCAACGTGGTGCTGCTGAGCAACACGGCGCTGTACCTGGAACCCGGTGCGGTGCTGCGGTACACCGGCGACGCCGCCTACTACACCGTGAACGGGCACAAGAGCTCGCAGAACCGGGACCTGACCTGGCTGGTGAGCACCGACTTCTACTCCTCCAACATCAGCCTCTACGGCCGCGGCATCATCGACGGAAACGGGATGGCGTCGTTGGGCCCCAGCAACCTCGGGGTGAACCTGCTCGCGCCGGTGTGGGTGGACGGCTTCTCCTGCGACGGCGTCACGTTCCGGGAGTCCAGCAGCTGGAGCGTCATCCCGGTCCGGTCCTCGAACGTGACGTTCACCAACATCAAGCTCTTCAACCGGTTCGACATGGGCGAGAACGACGGCGTCGACGTGAACGAGTCCAGCGGCGTCAGCGTCACGCACGCGATCGGGATCGGCCTCGACGACAACTTCAGCACCAAGACCTGGGCCTCGGACACCGACATCACGAGCCTGGTGCCGGGCCAGCCGCAGCCGCTCGACAGCGTGACCTTCACCGACCTGGTGTGCTGGACGTACTGCTACGCGGTGAAGGTCGGCCAGGGCGTCGACCAGCCGCAGTCCAACATCACCTTCGAGCAGGTCGTCGTCTACGACGCGGCGGTCGCCGTCGGCATCGACCACAAGTACGGGACCGTGTCGGCCAGCGGCATCACCTTCAGCGACATCGACGTCGAGCGCCTGGACTTCAACAACGCCGGCAACCAGTGCTGGCTCGCCTTCATGACGGAGTCCTCGGGCGTCGGCCCCACGCAGAACGTGAACGTCACCAACGTGAAGCTGCGCGCGGCCGACAAGACCGCCAGCCGCATCACCGGCCTGCCCGGCGGCACCATCAGCAACGTGACGCTGCAGAACATCGTCCCGTCCGGCAGCTCCAGCCCGGCCACGACGCTGGCTGCCGCGCACATCACCAACGTGTCGAACGCCAATTCGGTGACCATTACGGCGTGAGGGGGGTCCAGCCCGCGGGCACCGCCGATCCGGCACCCGCGCCGAGTCGGAATGCCCATCGAAGATGTCGCATTTGCCGCTGATGCGAACGCGGGACGGATCTTAGATTTGGCCCATGTCGCTGATTTCCCCCCACGCGAAAGACCCCCGAGAACGCCCGCAGCCGGTGCGCGCGAAAGGCGCCGGACTGATCGGCCGGAGAGGCGTTCTCGGTGGGATCGCCGCCCTTCCCGTCGTGTACGGCGTCGGGAAGGGCGGCTCCGCTGAGGCCGCCGTTTCGGCGGGGCCGGGTGGCGGCTTGACCGCCGCTGCCGATCCCGCCATCGATCCCGCCATCGATCCTGCCATCGGCCCTGCCGCCGGTCCCGCCGCCACCGATGGCCTGGTTTCCGGCAGGGAGCGGCGCTACCACGCCCCGCTGCTCGCGCCCGGAACCCGTCTGGTGCTGCCCGAGGGTGTCAGGGCCGTGCCGGTGCTGGACCACTACCGGCGTCCGCACCTTGCGAGCACCGATTCCACATGGCCGCACGTCATCGCGGCCGACGGCACGACGGTCGACGCCTCCGTCATCCCCGGCCGGGGTGCGGCCGGCCGGGTCGCCGTGCTGTCCGGCTTCACGCACGGCTGGTACGACGTCCTGCACGCCGACGGCCGTGCCGACCACGTCGCATGGGACGCCCGCAAACTGCCGGTGCTGTGGATGTACGCCGAGTTCGGCGGCACCGACGAGGCCCCCTACCGCGACCGGTTCTACACGCTCGCGTTGCAGCCGTTCTCCCGCAATCCGTACACCCGCTAGGAGCAGCGATGTCGCACCACTTCGACTACCCCCAGGACGAGACCGAGGACATCACCGACGCGTTCTGCTTCGCGGGCGCGGCGGGCCTGCTCGGCCCGCGCACGGTCTTCGGCGTGAACACCTCGCCGCTCCACGGCGCGCCCTGGAACCCCGCGGCGATGTACGAGCTCAAGGTCGACACCGACGGCGACCTCGTCGAGGACATCACCTGGCGCGCCACGTTCCCGATCGGATCCGACGGCACGCAGCACGTCCGGGTCGAGCAGCTCACCGGTGCCGCCGCCACCGACCGCACCGCTACCGGCCGGATCATCACGCCGCCGGACTGCCCGGTCGGGGAGGTCGTGGAGTGCCACCACGGCATCAAGCTCTTCGCCGGGCAGCGCCGCGACCCGTTCCACAACTTCATCCCCTTCCCGGTCGCCACGACCAAGGCCCTGGCCGCCGGCACCTTCCCCGACTTCGACGCGCTGCGGCCGGCCCACGACGACTTCGCGAACACCAGCGTGCGCTCGTTCGTCCTCGAAGTGCCGGTCGAGGTCACGGGTCTGGGCCCGCTGAACTTCTGGGCCACGACCGCGTACTTCGACCAGGGGCACGACACGTGGGTTCAGCTCCAGCGCGCCGCGGCACCCAACATGACCACGTTCTTCGACTTCGCCAGCGGCTCGGCCCAGGTCAAGGACTACAACTCCACCGTTCCGGCGATCGACCTACTGGGCCGACCGGACAACCCCGCGACCGATCCTGCCTCCGGGATCTGGGGCCAGGTGCGCGACAACATCGCAGCGGTCGTCGAAGCCGGCGACACGTATGACAAGGGCCCGCACGCCTTCCCGACCGCGCGGGCCTACGGCGCGTGGGCGGCGGACGCGCTGCTCCCGAACGTCATCACCTTCGTGCCGGGGACGTTCGCCTGCTGGAACCGGTGGCACGGCACGAAGAACGGCAAGGGCGTGGCCGAGGACATCGCGTCGAACATCATCAAGATGGTGGTGAACCAGGACTTCTCGTCCGGGCTCGAGGCGGGGCCGCTGCTCGACCACTTCCCGTATGTCTCGCCGCCGCCGGGGAGCTGATAGACGACCGGTCGTAAACTGGTCATGTGGGTAGGACCAGCGATGCCAAAGAGAAGATCCTCAACGCCGCGCAGACCCTGATCGAGCTGAACGGGTACTCGGCGCTGGGTGTCGCGGAGATCTGCAAGGCCGCGGACGTGCCCAAGGGCAGCTTCTACTACTTCTTCGCATCCAAGGAGGCGCTGGCGCTCGCCGTTCTCGACGAGCACTGGCGCCTTCAGCGTGCGGACTGGGAACGCGTGCTCGGCGGCGACGCGGCCCCCGCGCTGACCCCGGCTCCGCTGGATCGCCTGCGGCAGCTGTTTGTGGAGACCGAGGCCGGGCTGCGTGCGGGACAGCGGAGCTGCGGGACGGTGTCCGGCTGTATGTTCGGGAACCTCACCCTGGAGCTGAGCAATCAGACCGAGCCGATACGCCGGCGCCTCCAGGAGATCTTCGAGGTGCAGGTGGAGATGGTGGAGAAGGTCGTCGCGGAGGCCCGGGAACGCGGTGAGGCGAGTGTGGCCGACGCGCGCGAGGCGGCGCGGTCGGTGGTCGCGCAGTTGGAGGGCCAGGTCCTGTTCGCCAAGCTCTACAACGACACGCAGCATCTGGACACTCTGTGGGCGAACTGCCTGGCGCTGCTCGGTGCGCGCTCCAAGTCGTCCGACGCGGTCAAACGTCTGAGCGCGGATCGCACCGGCCCGAAAGCCGATGCGACCCGCGCTCGTCGCGGTGCCGACGTCAGTCTCTGAGCGGGGCGTCGGTCGATCTCGTCAGGTCCGCCCACGCGTCGAGCTCGTCGCCGGCCTGCTTCAGCCCTTGCTCGACCAGCTGCCGGGCATCGCTGCCCAGGACCAGGCGGACCGGGGCGTCGTCGCCGTCGACGAGCTTCAGCACGGCCGCCGCGGCCAGCGCCGGATCGCCGATCTGGTTGCCGTCCTTGGCCTGGCGGGCCGCGCGGATCGGGTCGAAGACGGCGTCGTAGTCGGCGATGGTGCGCGGGACCCGGGTCATCGACCGCCCGGCCCAGTCGGTGCGGAATCCGCCGAGCGCCAGGCAGGTGACGCGGATGCCGAAGCCTGCGACCTCCTGCGCCAGCGAGCCGGAGAAGCCCTCGACGGCGAACTTGCTCGCGCCGTAGAACGCCACGCCGGGCAGTGCGGTGCGTCCGGCCATGGACGAGATGGTGAAGATGTGGCCGCTGCGCCGGCGGCGCATGAACGGCAGTACCGCCTTCACCACGGCCACGGTGCCGTAGACGTTGACGTCGAACTGGCGGCGCAGGTCGGCCATCGAGGACTCCTCGACGGTGCCCTCGACCCCGTAGCCGGCGTTGCTGATCAGCACGTCGATCGGACCGGTCCGGTCCTCGACGGTCCGCACGGCCGCCAGGACGCGCTCGTCGTCGGTGACGTCCAGCTCCATGCCGGTGGCGCGGCCGGGGGAGAGTGCTTCGAAAGCAGGGATCTGACCCGGGTCGCGCACGGTGCCGACCACCCGGTGCCCGGCCTGGAGGGCGGCGACCGCGAAGGCCCGCCCCAGACCGCTGGAGACCCCGGTGATCAGGAAAGTCTTGCTCATGTCGCTCATGTCGCGCATGGTGAACCTCCGCCTGGGACCGGTTGTCAGCGTCCTGCGCTCTGTCCGCCGTCGACGTGCAGCACGTCGCCGGTGACGAACGGCGAGCGCTCCAGGTACAGCACCGCCTCGACCACATCGGAGACCTCGCCCATCCGCCCGAGCGGGTGCATCGCGGCGAGGGTCGGGTGATACTCGGCCGGGTGCATCGGGGTGTTGACGATGCCCAGCGCGACGGCGTTGCTGCGGATGCCGCGGCCGGCGTACTCGATGGCCAGCGCCTTGGTCGCCGACTGCAGTCCGCCCTTGGTCAGCGAGGCCAGTACCGAGGTGACCGCCGAGTCGGCGTGGTCGACCAGGCTGGTGGTGATCTGCACGACGTGGCCGCCGCCGCCCTGGGCCAGCATCCGCTCGACGGCCAGCTGCGTGATGCGGAAGAAGCCGCCGAGGTTCACGCCGGTCGTGAGCTCGTAGTCGGCGAGCGTGAAGTCGGTGAACGGCTTCGCCACGAACACCCCGGCGTTGTTCACCAGCGTGTCGACCCGCCCGAACCGCTCGACGGCGGCGGCGAGGACCCGCTCGGCGGTGGCGGGGTCGGCGATGTCGCCGCGTACCGTCAGCACGTCCGGGTCCTGCGACGGCTCGATGCCGCGCGAGGTGGCCACGACGGCGTAGCCGTGCTTGCGGTAGCCCTCGACGAGTCCGGCGCCGATGCCCTGCGAGGCGCCGGTGATGACCGCGACCTTGCGGCCGTCCGTGTCGATGCTCATGGTCCATCTCCTTGATCAGATGACGGTGTCAGATGGCTGTTCGGATGACTGTCACGGGCGGCAGACCGCCTGCCCTCGTCAGCAAAACTAGACGACCGGTCAACTAAAAGCCACTGCGGCGGCTCTCTGGTTGTCGCGAGACCGCATACTCTGACCTGCGGTGGGAGCCTGTACCTCACACGAGGTTGGAAACCGGTCGTGGCGACCGGCCGGATTCCGGGCGGAATCTGGCCGCACGGACGCCCGCCGGGTGGCGTCGTGGCGAAGGAGCCGGGCGATGAGAGAGTTCTTGGTCGAGATCACGACCGCGATCCCCGAGGGCACCGATCCGGCGGAGGTCGATCGGCGCCGGTCCGCCGAGGCTGTGCGAGCCGCGGAGCTGGCCGGATCCGGGCACTTGTTCCGGTTGTGGCGTCCGGAGGGGGAGCTGCGCAGCATCGGCGTCTGGCGCGCCGGGGACGAGCAGGAGTTGCAGGAGAAGGTGCTCGGGACGTTGCCGCTGCGGCCGTGGATGTCGGTGGTGGTGACGCCGCTGGTCTCGCACCCGAACGACCCGGGCACGCAGGATGGTGCGTCCTGATACTCCGGGAAGCCGCCACCTTGAAGGCGCCGGTCGGCGGCGTCGACGCAGCGCCGGACACATCGCTGTGGCACACCTTGCGTGCCGCGGCGGCGCTGGCTGCCGCGGTCGGCGTAGGGCGCTTCGTCTACACGCCGATTCTGCCGCTGATGCACGCTCAGGCCGGGCTCGGCACGTCGGCGGGAGCGGGTCTGGCCACGGCGAACTACGCCGGGTATCTCGCCGGGGCGCTGCTGTGTACCGCTGTACCGGCGGTGGCGCGATCGCGTGCGGCGCTGCGCTGGTCGTTGCTTGCTTTGGTCGCCTCGCTGGCGCTGATGCCCGCCGGCGAATCAGTGGCCTGGTGGTGGACCCTGCGGCTCGCGGCCGGGGCGACGAGCGCGGTCGTGTTCGTGATCGCGGTGCACGCGCTGCTGAACGGGTTGCACGGGCTGCACGGGCATCGCGCTTCGCTGGCCGGTTGGGGTTTCGGCGGCGTCGGCGCCGGGATCGCGTTGTCGGGCGCGGCGGTGCTGGTGGTGCGCGGTGTGGGTGACTGGCGTACCGCGTGGTGGGCTGCGGCGGTTTTGGTGCTCGTCCTCAGTGCGGTCGCGTGGGAACTCGCGCCGGGCCGGGCTCCGGGTCAGCGGGCCCGGGTCCCCGAAGAACCCGAACGTGCCTCACAGCACCGGCGCCTCCAAAGCGCGTTGCTGGTCAGCTACAGCCTCGACGGTCTGGGCTACATCATCGCCGGCACCTTCCTGGTCGCCGCCATCAGCCAGTCCTCGCCGGGTTGGGTGGGTACCGGCGCCTGGGTGCTCGTCGGTGTGGCGGCGGTGCCGTCGGCGGCGTGGTGGGCCGTGTTGGGCCGCCGTTTCAGTACCCCGAGCCTCCTGGCGGGCGCACTGCTTCTGCAGAGCCTTGGCATCATGCTGCCCGCCGTTGTGCCCGGTGTGGTGCCCGCGCTGATCTCGGCCGTGCTGTTCGGCGCGACGTTCGTCGCGATCAGCCAACTCG
Source organism: Catenulispora sp. EB89 (assembly GCF_041261445.1). NCBI lineage: Bacteria > Bacillati > Actinomycetota > Actinomycetes > Catenulisporales > Catenulisporaceae > Catenulispora > Catenulispora sp. EB89. The sequence continues at coordinate 254,524 of NZ_JBGCCU010000016.1, read as the reverse complement.
CACTCGGGATCGGGAACCAGCTCGGCTCCGCGCGCTCGGCGGCGTTGCTGACGACCGGGTATTCGGTGGGGCAGATCCTCGGGCCGCTGGCGGTCACGCCGGCGCTGCACCACGGCTATCGGCAGGCGTTGCTGTGGGCGGCTCTGGTGGTTCTGGCCGCGGCCGTCGTCGCCGCGCCGGTGTGGGCCGGCCTGTCGCGTGACCGCGTCGCCGCCGGTCGGACCTAGGATCGGGGTGTGGAATTGCGTCAGCTCCGGTACTTCCTGGCCGTGGCCGAGGAGCTCAACTTCCGCAGCGCCGCCGAGAGCCTGCGGATCGCCGGCCCCTCGCTCTCGCAGCAGATCAAGGCCCTGGAACGCGACCTGGGGGTGCGGCTGTTCGACCGCGACCGGCGCTCGGTCAAGCTGACGCCGGTCGGCGCGGCGCTGCTGGCGCAGGCCAAGCAGGTCGTGGAGGGCGCCGAGGAGCTGCACCGGACGGCGGCGCAGCTGTCCCGGGCCGCTCCGGTGCGGCTCGGCTACGTCAACTGGCTGCCGCCGGACCTCGAACGGCGGCTGTCGGCGGTCGCGCGCGTGCATGTCGACGCCTGGGTCGCGCCCTCCCACGCGCAGGCGGCCCGGGTCGCCGACCACAGCCTGGACCTGGCGGTGTGCTGGATCCAGCGCGAAGACCTGGAGCGCCGCGGCCTGAACGCCCGGCTGCTCGGCATGGACCGGCTGTACGCCGTCGCCGTGGGGGAGGACGACACCCCGATCGCGGCTGCCGACACCTGCGTGCTGCTGGACCGGGACGAGACGTCCTGGGCGTCGTGGAACATCTTCGCCCGCGAACTGTGCCGGGCCACCGGCGCGAAGCCGGTCCGCATCGCCAACGGCGGCATCACCGGCAGTGCCTTCTTCGACCACGTACGCCGCATCCGCCGGCCGGTGCTCAACTCTCCGAAGGGCCAGACCGCGCCGCCGGCCCCGGACCTGACCCGCCGCGAGGTCGTCGAGCCCAGGATCTACTGGACCTGGTCACTGGTCTGGCGCCGCGACGACCAGCGCGCCTCGGTCCTCGCCGCCGTCGAAGCACTCGCCGACGGCGTGGACGATCAGGCGCTTCGCGCGCCGGACGCCTGGCTGCCCGCCGACGACCCCTACCGACTGCCGTGACCGGCGCGGCGAGTGCGGCCGGCGGCGGGTGCGATGACACCTCCCGGCGCGCGGCGGCGCCGGCTGCGGTACCGGCAAGGGCAGCGGCACCGGTAGCGGTACCGGCAAGGGCAGCGGTACCGGCTGCGGCGCCGGCTGCGGCGCCGGCTGCGGTACCGGCAGCGGTACCGGCAAGGGCAGCGGCGCCGGGCTGCTTCACACGACGAGCCTTCCCGGTGCCCGTCGGCGCTCGCTGCCGCCCGCCGGTACCCGCGGTACCTGCCGGGGCTCAGGGCACCTTGACCGCGAGCAGGTCGACCTCCGCGATCGTCGGAGCGGTGGCGAGCATCGTCTGCGCCATCTCCCCGAGCGCGGCGGCGATCCGCCCTGCCAGGTGCGCCTTGCGGCCGTCCTCGTCGTCGAAGGTGTCGAAGACGCCGAAGACGGTGGGCGACTGGCGGAAGGCGAACCACGCCACCGTCGCCTGCTCCTCGTCGGCGAGCTGGCGCGCGCCGCGCAGCGCGCTCTCCACCTGGTCCGCGAACTCGGGCTTGGCCTCGATGCGGACCAGCAGACCGATCTTCATGGTGTTCCCCTCGTCCATCCGGTTCGGTCCGGTTCTCCGGGCCGCACCACGACCGTAAGTCGCCGACACAGTTCGCCATCAGTGGCGGAAACGACATCGCCGATAGGATTTCCGACATGGACATTGCGGTTCTGGTCTGCGAGGGCGCCTTCGACTCCGGCCTGGCGTCGGTCCTGGACGTCCTGGACACCGCCAACGCGATGGCCGGGCAGCTGAGCCAGGCCCCGCGCTGGCACGTCACGACCGTCGGCTTCCACGAGCAGGTGCGGACCGCGGCCGGCCACGTCATCGAATGCCAGCCCCCTGCGTTGGCCGAGAACGCCGATCTCCTGATCGTGCCGGCCATCAACCAGCGCGACCCCGACGTCCTCATCGAGCTGGTCAGCGGCGAGGCCACGAAGTCCGAACGCGAGCTGGTCTTCGAAACGCGCGCCCGCGGCGCGGCCGTCGCCACGGCGTGTGCCGGAACCTTCCTGCTGGCCGAGGCGGGCGTCCTGGACGGCCTGCGCGCGACCACCACCTGGTGGCTCACGCCGTCCTTCCGTGCCCGCTACCCCCGGGTCCACCTCGACCAGGGGGCGATGGTCGTCCGCGACGGCGGCGTCACCACCGCCGGCGCCGCGTTCGGCCACCTGGACATGGCGCTGGCGATCGTCCGCGGTACCAGCCCGGCCGTGGCCGACCTCGTCACGCGCTACCTCGTCGTCGACGAGCGGCCGTCGCAGGCCCCGTACATCGTCCCCAGCGCGCTCGCCCAGAGCGACCCCCTGGTCGCGGGGTTCGAACGCTGGATCCGCGACCACATCGCCGAGCCGATCAGCATCCCGGTGGCGGCCCGGCACCTCGGCGTCAGCGAGCGGACGCTCCAGCGGGCCGTCCTGCGCGCGGTGGGAACCTCACCGATCAAGTTCGTCCAGGACCTGCGGGTCGAGCGGGCCACCCACCTGCTCCGCACCACGGACCTGTCGATGGAGGTGATCAGCCGCAAGGTCGGCTACGAGCAGGCCAACACCTTGCGCGTGCTGCTGCGTGAGCGGACCGGCAAGTCCACCGTCTCGCTGCGGACGGTGCAGCACTCGTAGTCAGGGCACTGAGCGCGTCAGCTTCGGTCAGCTCGGTGATGCCAGCCCGACGACATCGGCCATGAGGTCAACGGCGTGCTCGAAGTACTCCCCGTTGTTGCGGAACGCGACGTCGAGGTGGCCGAAGAGTTCTTGACTGATCGCGCCCAGCACCTGCGTCCAGGCCGTGATGGCGCGCAGCAGGTCGGCGGGCGCGAGGTCGGACGCGCCCAAGGTGGCCATCAACGCCACAGCGTCCTCGACCAGGGTCGGCGGCATCGACGGCTCACGAGCTGGCTTTGTCAGCCGCCCGGCGCGGGCGCTGTCGCCGACGATGCCCAGCAGCAGCGTGTAGACACGGCCGGACGGCGCGACGGTGTCGGCGGGCGCGCGATACCCGGGTACCGGAGAGCCGTAGATCAGCGCGAACTCCTGCGGATGCGCCACGGCCCATTCCCGCACCGACGTGCAGACGGCGCGCCACCGGCCGCGGTGGTCGGCCTCGGGGATCGCCGAGAGCGCGCGTTCGGCCTGGTCGCCGACCGCGTTGTAGGCCTCGATGATCAGGGCCGTCAGCAGGTCGTCGCGGCTCGCGTAGTACCGGTAGAGCCCTGAGGGCACCATCTCCAGCTCCCGGGCCACGGCCCGCAGCGACAGCTGGTCGGCGCCGACCGTCGCGAGCTGGCGGCGGGCCACTTCGAGGATCTCGGACGTCAGCGCGGCGCGGGCTCGGGCACGCGCGGTTCCAGGGGCACCCATGGGGCCGAGTATGCCATGTCCGAGAACAGTAGACGGAATCGAGAACAGTGTTCTTGACGGATCGGAAGCGGCGTGAGTACGGTAGTCCATATCGAGAACAGCGTTCTCGCAACAGCGGAAACCGGCACGTCAGCCGCACTGCACCGCCCTGGCATCACCACCACATCCCCGCCGCACCCATCAGGAGCCCGCCATGATCACCCCCATCGCCTCCCGCCGTGACCTCGTCGGCCGCATCCTCTTCGCCGTCCTGTCCCTGTCCACGCTCGGCGCGTTCGTCGACGGCATCCGCCTGGCCTCGGCGGCCGGCCTGGACACCTTCTTCATGCAGTGGTGGCGCACCCTCGCCTACCTGGTCTTCGCAGCGATCTTCGCGCTGCTCGCTCTCCGGCCCCGCAGCACCCCGGGGATGTGGGAGATCGTGCTGATCCAGAAGGTCACCATCACGATCATCGGCTACCTGAACATCCACGCCGCCGAAGCGCCCCGGGACTCGACCGTCGACCTCTACCTGGTCATCCTCATGGTGCCGGCGTGGATCCTCTGCCGGGGCTGGCTGGGGTGGAAGAACGAGCGCTCCGTCCAGGGCGCCGGCGTTCGGCAGGCCGTCGACGCCGGCTGAACAGGCCCCCGAAGCCCCGAAGCCCGGAAAGCCCGGTCGGCCGCGCACAGTGCGCGGCCGACCCGCACGCCGTCTCCGCCGACGCCACACGATCCGTTGCTCAGTGCCCGCAATCTCAGCGAAGCCCGTCCGGCGGCCGGACCCAACGATGAACCTGTACCCCCGGCCACCGGCGTGATCGGGGTCTGTCACGTCGATCCGAAGGAGACGGCACCGTGAACGTCGATCAGACCACAGGCGGGTCCCGGGGTGGGACGCGTCTGGATCCCCGCGCCTGGACGGCGCTCATCCTGCTGTGCGCGGCCAACTTCATGGTGATCCTGGACTCCCAGGCCGTGATCCTGGCCGCGCCGACGATCGCCCGGTCGCTCAAGATGACCCAGAGCGCCGCGCAGTGGGTGATCAGCGCCAACCTGATCACCTTCGGCGGTCTGCTGCTGCTCGGCGGCCGGGCCGCGGACCTGCTCGGCCGGCGGCGGCTGTTCCTGATCGGCACGGCGCTGTTCCTGGTCGTGTCGCTGGTGTCCGGCTTCGCCTCGAACGGCGACGTGCTGATCACCGCACGCGCGCTGCACGGCGTGGCCACCGCGATGATGGCGCCGACCGCGCTGTCCATCCTCACCACGACGTTCCCCGAGGGCCGGGGCCGGAACAAGGCGCTCGCCGCGTGGCAGGGGATCGCCGGGCTCGGGGCGACGGCCGCGCTGATCATCGGCGGCGAGTTGGTCTCGCACTTCGGCTGGCGGTGGATCTTCCTGATGAACGTGCCGGTCGCGGCCGCGATGCTGGTGGTCGGGCCGATGCTGCTGACCGAGAGCCGGGACCTGTCGGTGGGCCGGCGCTACGACGTGGCCGGCGCCCTGACCAGCACGGCGGCCCTGCTGCTGGTCGTCTACGCGGTCACCAAGGCCCCGGACAACGGCTGGACCGGGTCCAAGACGCTGGGGATGTTCGGCGGGGCCGTCGCGCTGCTCGTGCTGTTCGTGCTCATCGAGAGCCGGGTGGAGAGCCCGCTGGTGCCGGTGCGGATCCTGCGCTCCGGCTCGCTCGTCGGCGGGAACCTGGCCACGGTCGCGATGGGCATGGGGGTGTTCGGCCTGTCGCTGTGCGCCGCGGAGTACGCGCAGGGCGGGCTCGGCTACACCACGCTGCAGTACGGCGTGAAGGGCTCGCCGCTGCCGGCGATGGCCCTGGTCAGCGCGTTCGCCGGGCAGCGGCTGATCGGCCGGTTCGGCTCCCGGCGGGTGGTCGCGCTGTGCTCGGTGCTGCTCGTCGGCGGCAGCCTGCTGCTCGTCCACGCGGTGCAGAACGGCGGCTCGTACGGGAGCATCTTCGCCGGGCTCGCCATCTTCGGCACCGGCCTGGGCCTGGGTACGACCGCCTGCTCGGCGGCGGCGCTGTCCGGGATCGCGCGCCGCGACGCCGGCCTGGCCTCGGGCTTCAACGCCGCCGCGTTCCAGATCGGCGGCAGCTTCGGCATCGCGACCGTCACCACCGTGATCGTCTCGCACTCCGTCGGCGCGTCGCAGCAGGCCGCGATGACGGCCGGGTTCAAGGCCGGATTCGTGGCCACCGCGTACTTCGGGGTCGCGGCGCTGCTCCTGGCACTCGTCGTGATCCCGGGCCGGCGCCGCAGCCGGGAGGCCGCGCAGGCCGCGCTGGCCGCCGAGGCGGCGCAGGAGGCCGGGACGGTTTCAGTGAACTGATAGTCCCTGAAAATTCATGGTAAGAACCCCTGGCGGGAATCCCGCCAGGGGTTCTTACCAGGCGTAGACTGTCGGGGAAGGACCCAAATCATCGCAGCCGACCGAGTTTCCGATCAGGTCTAGACCTCACGCCGGTCCCGTGACCCGCCTCGCTGCATTCGCTTGTGAGGTGTATCGCCTTGGCTGCGATTCCCTATGACGGCGTCGAGCCGTTTCCCGGCCGCCCATCGACCGCCACGACACCCCTTCAGCGCCGGATCCAGGTGGCCGTGACGGCCCTGCTCGTCGTCGCGCCGTTGGCCGGGCTGGTCGCCGCGGTGTGGTTGTTGTGGGGGCGGGGGGTCGGTGTGGCCGACCTGCTGCTGGCTGGCTTCTTCTACTTCCTGACCGGGTTCGGCGTCACCGTCGGCTTTCACAGACTGCTGACTCACCGGAGCTTCACCGCCGCGCCGGCCTTGCGGACCGGACTCGCGGTCGCCGGGTCGATGAGCTTCCAGGGCTCGGCCATCAGCTGGGTCGCGACGCACCGGCGGCATCACGCGTTCACCGACCGGCCCGGCGACCCGCATTCGCCGTACCGGTACGGCACGGGGCCGGTCGGCCAGTTGCACGGTCTCGTCCACGCGCACTTCGGCTGGCTGTTCGGCGACGACCCGACCGACGTCGACCACTTCGCCCCGGATCTGGTGGCCGAACCGGCTATGCGGCGTGTCTCGGGGCTGTTCCCGGTGCTGTGCGTGGCCTCTCTCGTGCTGCCCGCGCTGGCCGGCTGGATGATCGGCGACTTCGCCTGGACGGCGGGCGTCACGGCCCTGATATGGGCCGGGCTGGCCCGGGTGTTCCTGCTCCAGCACGTGACGTGGAGTGTCAATTCTCTGTGTCACCTGCTCGGGGCGCGGCCGTTCGCGACCCGCAAGCACGACCGGGCGACGAACCTGTGGCCGCTGGCGCTGCTGTCGATGGGGGAGAGCTGGCACAACACGCATCACAGCGACCCGTCCTGCGCGCGGCATGGTGTGGATCGCGGCCAGATCGACTTGTCCGCCGGGGTGATTCGGGTTTTCGAGCGGCTCGGTTGGGCCACGAACGTGCACTGGCCCGATCCTCAGCGGCTGGCTGAGCACCGGCTTCAGGCTGGGTGAGGCTGGGTAGCGCGGGCGTAGTGCGGGCGTTTGCGCGCGTCCGCAATTGCTCGGTGCGCCGTGCCGGGTTCGGTTTGTTTGTGTGTTTACAGGCGATTCTTACGGCTTCGCCCAAGGCTGCCGCGCCGATCCTTCGCCGCGAACGCCCCGCAACCCCGCCCCGCCCTTGCGCACCCTGCCCTCCTGCCGTTTTACTTCAGCACTACCTCCGGCGCCGCTACGATGTGCTGCCGCACTGACTCAGCGCGCTGGCCTGTATCTTCATCTCCAGAACACCGCGATGTCGCCCCGCATTGACCGGGGCTCTCCGGTCGGGTCGACCACCGACTCCGGCCGGAGTGCCCGGTCGGCGGGGCGGCTCGCGCTGGTCGAGGGGGTCTCGAGGCGGAACGCCGGCACCGAATTCGAGCGGGAACGGTCCTTGGGCCGTCGGCATGCCCGGGTCCATGGGAGAAGGCGTTCGCGAGGCCTGGGGACAGGGCGCGCGGGGTCCGAACAAGGAGAAGTGATGACAGGTACAGAGGTCCTCGACACCGCCGTGGTGGGTGCCGGGCCCTACGGTCTCTCGGTGGCGGCGCATGCCAAGGCGCGGGGCACCCGCACCCGGGTGTTCGGTACGCCGATGCGCGCCTGGGCCGAGCACATGCCGCTGGGCATGAAGCTCAAGTCCGAGCCGTGGGCCTCGCACCTGTCGGATCCCCGCGACCAGTACACGCTGAAGGCGTACTGCGAGCTTGAAGGGCTGCCGTACGCGCACGGCGTGCCGACGCCCATCGAGACCTTCGTCGACTACGGCCGCTGGTTCCGGCAGCAGACCGCGCCGGACCTGCACGAGACCGACGTGCTGCGGGTCGACCGGGAGGGCTCGGTGTTCGCGCTGGCGCTGGCCGACGGCTCCTCGGTGCGGGCCCGCTCCGTGGTGCTCGCCACCGGCTTCCTGCCGTTTCCACGGTTCCCAGAGGCGCTCGTCGGGATGCAGGGGCCGCAGGTGCTGCACAGCAGCGCGGTGAACGACCTGTCCGGGTTCGCGGGCAAGCGGGTCACTGTGGTCGGCGCCGGGCAGGCGGCGATCGAGATCGCGGTGCTGCTGGACGACGCGGGCGCCGATGTGACGCTGGTGGCGCGGACCGGTGCGCTGGAGTGGAACAGCCTGCCCGGCGACCTGCCCGTGACGTTGTGGGAGCGCATCCGGCGCCCGGAGAACGGCCTCGGCCCCGGCTACTACAACAAGGTGCTGGGCAGCCTGCCCAAGCTCTTCCGGCGGATGCCCGGCGGCTACCGCATGGAGGTCGTGCGCAAGACGCTCGGCCCGGAAGGCTCGTGGTGGATCCGCGACCGCTTCGAGAAGTCCTTCGACGTCGAGCACGTCCGCACCGGCACCCGGATCACGGCGGCCCGGCCCGAGGCCGGCGGGCTCGTCCTGGAGCTGTCCGACGGCCGTGAGCTCGGCACCGATCACGTGATCGCGGCGACCGGGTTCGATGTGGACGTCCGGAAGCTGACGATGCTCGGCGAGGAGCTGCGCGGCCAGGTTCGCGGCATGCGCGGCTCCGACGGCCCGCCGGTCCTCGGCGCGGGCTTCAACTCCTCGGTGCCCGGGCTGTTCGTCGTGGGCCTGGCTTCGGCGGCGACCTTCGGGCCGTCCATGCGCTTCGTGTTCGGGTCGGAGTTCGCGGCCCGCACCGTCGCACCCAGACTGCCGCGCTGACCTCACCACAGGACGAGGGCTGCCTTGACCTTGAATCTAAGATGGTTGCCATGTCACTGAAAGCGTCGGTTGATGCGGATACCGCGACCGGCGCCGTGCTTTTGAAGCTCGACCGGAATGTCTTCCACCACGGCGGGCTCGGCGTGATCCGGAGCCTCGGGCGGCTGGGGATCCGGGTCCACGCCATGCGCGAGGACCGGTTCGCGCCGGCCGGGGCGTCGCGGTACGCCCGCCGGACGGTGTCGCCGATGCCGGACCGGGCCCATCCCGACGACGTCGTCGAGCTCCTGGACCGGCTCGCCGACCGGCTGCCCGGCCCGGCCGTCCTGGTCACCACCGACGACGCGGGCGCGATCCTGCTGGCCGAGCACGGTGACAAGCTGCGGTCCCGGTACCTGTTCCCCGCGCCCCCGGCCGACCTGCCGCGCCGGGCGGCCGGGAAGGCGACGCTCGCCGAGATCTGCCGCGTCGCCGGGGTGCCGCATCCGGCGACGACCGTCCCGGCGGACGCCGCCGAGGCCCTGGCCTTCGCGGACGCGTGCGGATATCCCGTCGTGGCCAAGGTGAACCTGCCCTGGACCGCGGACCGGTCGGCGGGATTGCAGAGCACGACCGTCGTCCGCAGCCGGGAGGAGATGCTCGCGGTGGTCGAGCGGGCCCGGCGGGCGACCGGCGACGGCCCGGACACCGGCCTGCTGCTCCAGGAATACCTCGCGCCCGTGCCGACCGGCCCGCCGCAGGACTGGTTCTTCCACGGCTACTTCGACGCGGCCTCGCGCTGCCTGTTCGGCCACACCGGTATCAAGGAGCGCTCCTTCCCGGCGCACGCGGGGCTGACCAGCTACGGCCGCTGGGTGTCGAACGAGCGGCTGCGCGCGGAGGCGACAGCCCTGCTCTCGGGGCTGGGCTACCAGGGCCCGGTCGACCTCGACTACCGCTGGGACGCGCGGGACGGCAGCTACCGGCTCCTGGACCTCAACCCCCGGCTCGGCGCCCAGTTCCGGCTGTTCCAGGACTCGGCCGGCATCGACGTCGTCCGCGCGATGCACCTGGACCTCACCGGCCGCGCCGTGCCCGCCGGGGCGGCGGTGCCCGGCCGGGCCCTGCTCGTCGAGAACTACGACCCGATAGCGGCCCTCGCCTATCGCCGGGAGGGAAGCCTCTCCCTGCGCTCGTGGCTGTCCTCTGCACGCTCCGCAGACGAGGCCGCGTGGTTCGCCTGCGACGACCCCGTCCCGTTCGTCCTGGCCGGTGCCCGGACGCTGTGGCAGGCGGCCGAACACCGTCTGCGCCGATAGCGCGGGATCCCTGGCCCGAACCGGCTGAACCGGCTGAACCGGCTGAACCGACTACGGCCTACGGACGAGCGCGGGCCGCGACAGCCTCCTGGTACCAGGATTCGTAGGCGTCCAGACAACGCTCCAGGCCGAACGCCTCGGCGCGCCGTGCCGATCCCTCGCCGAGCCGCGCCAGCCGCTCCGCGTCACCGACCAGCTCCGCCAGCGCCTCGGCCAGCGCGGCCGGGTCGCCGGGGGCGACGAGTACGCCGTTGTCCGGACCGACCAGTTCCGGCAACGCCCCGATCCGGCTGGCCACCAGCGGCCGGCCCAACCCCAGCGCCTCCAGCGCGGTCAGCCCGAAGATCTCCGGAGTGGTGGACGGGACGGCGAGCAACGCCGAGCCGCGCAGGCACTCGGCGACCTCCGGCGGGCTCAGCCAGCCCCGGAACTCGACCGTGCCAGCCGCCACCAGGCCGGCGGCCTCCGCCTCCAGCCGGGCGCGCTCCGGGCCGTCGCCGACCACGACGAGCCGCGCCTTCGGCTGCGTCCGGGCCAGGATGCCGAACGCCGCCAGCAGGACGTCCGCGCCCTTCAGGGGGCTGAGCCGGCCCACGTAGGCCGCCTGCCAGACCTCCGAGACCGGGGCGGGGGCGAAGACCCGGTCCACGGCGTGCGGGATCACCCGGATCGGCACGGCGCCGGCGTCGGCCCGGAGCAGGTCGGCGACGAACCGGCTCGGGGCCGCGAAGCCGTCGATCCGGCGCAGCCCGAGGAGCCGGTAGGCCGGCCGCATCAGGAACCGCAGATGCAGGTACCGGGGCAGGGCGCGGGGCGAGATCCGGCCGGCGTTGTCGGCCACCTGCCAGCGCAACAGTTTCCGGGTCCAGTCCTCGGGGCCGTGCAGGGTGAGGATGCGTACGGCGCCGCGGGTGGCCGGGAACACGGCCGGGCTGAACCCGCCGACGGTGTGCAGATGGACACAGTCCGGCTGGAACTCCCGCATGATCTGCCGCAGCCCGCGGTGGGCCCGGCGATGCCAGACGAACCCGGCGAGCTTGCCGACCGGGCCGCCGGCCACCGGCGGGAGCAGGTCGTCGGCGAACACGGCCCGGTCGCCGGACGGGGCTTCCAGGGCCACCACCCGGACCTGGTGGCCGCGGTCGCGCTGGCCGTCCCGGAGCATGCGGACGAACTTCTCCGCGCCCCCGGCCTCGAAGCCCAGGTTCACGATGTGCAGAATTCTCACCGGCGCCGCGCAATCCTCGAAACGACATGGGATGCGAGCCGCCCGGGTTCGAGAATCGGCGCCCGCACACCGAGACGGCCGAACCATGGCACTATGAACGCTCGCAGGCGGGCGTCCCTGCCAGGGGCGCCCGGCGACGGCGGCGGCCGCCCGGCCGCTCCCGGTCACCGACCGGATCCGCCAAGCGACGAAGTCCGGTCGAGGGGAGCGAAGGGCAGCCGGTCACCGGCCCCGAAATCATAATGGCGAACAGCAAGCGACGGCACTGGACGATCGTGGGGGCCGCCGCGGCCGCGGTCGTCATCGCCGCCGGCATCGCGACCGCCGTCTCCGGCGGCGATCCCGGCCAGCCCTCGGCGTTCGGCCACGCGCCGGCGGGGACCTCGACCGCCGCGAAGACGTCCGGCACGACCTCGTCCCCGGCCGGCAGCCCGAGTTCTTCCCCCGGTGCCACCTCCGGGACCGGACTGGCCACCAGCCCGGTCAACACCGCGCAGCTGGCCGACATGAAGTGGGGCCTGGACTACAGCGACACGCTCGCGTACGACACGCCGGACCAGCTCAAGACCGCGCTCGACGACGCCAAGCGGCTCGGGATGGACTACATCCGCGTCGACTTCGGCTGGGAGGACTACCAGTCCTTCTCCAACTACGCGCCGGACTTCACCAAGTTCGACAACGTCGTCGCCGGGGCGAACGCGCACGGCCTGAAGGTGTTGGCCACCATCGACTTCCCGCCGCCGTGGGCCCGCCGGGACGCCTGCAAGGACACCTCCGCGTGCCCGCCGGCCGACAACGCGACGTTCGCGAAGTTCGTGAAGCAGGCGGTCGCGCGCTACTCGGCGCGCGGCGTCCACCACTGGGAAGTGTGGAACGAGCCCAACATCACGGCCTGGGCCCCGACCCCGGACCCGGCGGACTACACCAAGCTCCTGCTGCCGGTCTCCGCGGCGATCCGCGCCGCGGACCCGCACGCGTTCATCCTGATGGGCGGCCTCGCGGCGGACCACCCGAGCCCCGGCGCGCCGTTCATCTCCCCGTACGACTTCATCACCGCGGTGGCCAAGGACGGCGGCCTGAAGGCGGTCGACGGGATCGGGTACCACCCCTACCCGGACGGCGACCCGGCGAACAGCAAGACGTTCCAGGCCATCAGCCAGTCGCCGACGAGCATCGTCGCGGCGCTGGCCCAGGCCGGGTCGCCGAACATGCCGATCTGGATCACCGAGACCGGGGCGAACATCCCGGCCCTGATCTGGGGTCCGGCGAGCCAGGTCAAGCCGCAGGAGGCGCAGCAGGTGGAGACGGCGAAGAAGGAGGTCGACGCGTTGGCCTCGTACCCGAACGTGGCGTCGTTCTTCTGGTTCTCCTACCAGGACTCGCCGCCGGACCACCTGGTCTTCGGCCTGCGGCGGGGCGACGGGACCTACCGGCCCTCGTTCGACGCGCTGCAGCAGATCATCGCCAACGCGAAGAAGGGACGATGAACGCGGGCAAGGCGCCGCGGGTCTCTGTGCTCATCCCGTGCGCCCCGCGCCAGCGCTATCTCGAGGAGACGCTGCTCGCCATCCAGAAGCAGACCTTCCAGGACTGGGAGGTGGTCCTGGTCCTGGACGGCGACTGCGAGGAGAACCGGCGCACGGCCGCCGTCCTTCCGGCCGACCAGATCCGGATCATCGTCACCGCGCGCCCCCGCTCCGGCCCCGCGGCGGCCCGCAACGCCGGCCTCCCGGAGTGCCGCGGCGACCTGGTCGCGTTCTGCGACTCGGACGACCTGTGCGACCCCGAACGGCTGGCCCGCCAGGTCGCCGAGTTCGACCGCCGCCCGGCCCTGGGCATGCTCGCCACCTGGGCCCGCACCTTCGACAGCGCCACCGGCGCGGACCTGGCCCCGTTCCACTGCCCCACCGGGTCCGAAGCGCTGGGCCGCCGCCTGATGCTGTTCAACGCGGTGACGATGTCCACGGTGACGGCGCGTGCGGAGGTGGTGCGCGAGGCGGGAGGCTTCCGCGAGGCCGCCCTCCACTGCGAGGACTACGACCTCTGGCTCCGCATCCTCGGCCGCGCCGAAGTCGCCGCGCTGCCCGAGGAACTGGTGCGCTACCGGGTGCACGAGGGGCAGCACAGCCATCGGGCGAAGATCCTGCCGCGCTCCGGCCTGCTGCGGCGCGAGAAGCTGGCGGCGGCCCGCCGGCTGGGGTGGAGCCTGCCGGTGGTGCGGGTCAAGCATCTGGCGTGGGTCGGGGTGCAGGTGGCGAACCGGCGGTTCTAGGGCGGCGGTGGTGGGGCGGATCGCAGGGTTCGGCGACCGCGCCCGACAACCACGCCCGACACGACAACTATTGCCCGGCGACCAGGTCCGACTACGGCGCCCGCTGACTGCACCCAGCGACCGCGCCTGACCATCGCGCGCGATACGTACGTCCGGCGACCGCGCCCGACCACTGCGCCTGGCCACGACGCCCGCCGACCCCGCCCCCTCACCGCTCGGGCGGCAGCCGGGGATCGCTCGGCTCGCTCGCCTCGGGGCGGGCGTCTCCCCGCGGCTCCGGCACGGCACCGTGCGGGCCCGGCTTCGGCAGCCGGTCGCGTTCCCCCGGCTCCGGCCGGAAGAACGAGTCGGGCACGACGATGGGCCGCAGGATCTGCGTCTCCTCCTCCGGCGACGGCGGCGGCACCACCACCGGTCCGGCCTTGCGGGGCATTGACCGGGGCCGCACGCGCAGGTCGCCGGCTGGCTTCAGGCGCGAGCTCTGGCGTTCGTAGCTCTCGAACCGGTCGCCGCGCCCCCGTGCCTCGGGGCGGTTCCACGGGAAGAACATCGGTTCGGTGATCGCCGTCGAGTCCCCGACGCCGAGCCACGGGCTCTGCCGGGGCCGCGGGCGTTCCCGCACCTGGCTCGGCGGCGCCCCGGCCCCGGCACCGACGCCGGCGAGTGCGAGGTCCTCGGGCTCCAGCTCGTCGTAGTCGTACTCCTCGGCGTCCGCGGCCATCGCCGCCAGCTTCTTCGCGCCCGGCACGAACGCCACCGCGAACAGCCCCGAGGCCAGGTTCCCCAGCGCCCAGGACCAGCCGATCCAGTTAAGGCCCCGGTGCGCGAAGCCGAGCGCCAGCGCCAGCGTCGCGACCAGGTACACCATGTTGCTGCCGAGCAGCGGCTTCATCCGCCCGGTGATCCGCAGCGCGCTGCTGGCCCAGGTGTGGAACGCGACGGCGAGCGCGCCGAGCGCGAGGATCGTCAGCAGCCCCTGCGCGTGCCCCGGATACTTGCCGCCGAACAGGCCCAGCAGCGGCTCGCGGACCAGGATCACGGCCGCGACGCCCGGGACCATCACCGCGGTCATGATCTTCGCGGACCGCATCATCAGGCTGCGAAGCTGCGCGGGATCGTGCGCGCCCTCGGAGAACAGCGCGTTGCCGATCGCGTAGGAGCCGGTCGACAACAGCGCCGCGATCTGGGATCCCAGGTAGTAGTAGGTGACGTTGTCCGGGCCCAGCGCGCGAAGCGTGATGACCGGCAGTGCCAGCTGCGGTATCAGGTTCAGCAGCGAGGAGAACTGCGTGGTCGCCGAGTAGCTCGCGGTCTCGCGGATCCGGGTGCCGCCGAGCCGGAAGGAGAACCGGAAGCCCAGCTTGCGGTTCATCAGGTACAGCGAGGCCAGCGTGGCCACGACGTACCCGATCCCGGAGGCGGCGACGATGCCCATGGCGCCCAAGGCGACCACGAACATCGGGATGGCGAGCTTGGACAGGCTCTGGATGAAGCCGTCGACCAGCGTGTTGTACTCGGCCCGGCGCGCGGCCATGAAGACCGCGTCGGTCAGCAGGTTGACCGTGGCGAAGACGCAGATGACGATCAGGACCAGCGCGTAGCCGGGTTTGTCGCGGACGAAGGCGAGGTCCGGCGAGATCGTCTTCAGGGCCAGCACGTAGCCCGTGCCGAGGACGAAGCTGGTGCCCGCCACCATCGCCAGCATCACCGACACCTGCCGGTGTCGTGCCGCGCCGGCCGCCTGGAACCGGATCATCGTCTGCCCGAACCCGAGCGTGCTCAGGAACGAGATGAGCGAGATCGCCGACAGCAGCGTGGTGGCCACGCCGATCTCGGTCGAGGTGTAGAGGTGGGCGACGAGGGCCCAGAACACGAAGCCGATGCCGGCGGTGAGGCCGGCGGAGGCCATGAGGAACAGCGAGTTCCGGAGCATCTTCGCGCCCGCGACGCTGTTCGCGTCGCCTTCGCCGTTCTTATCACCGTGTGTATCGCTTGCGTCGGCTATGCCGCCGCTCGCGTCGCCACCGGGCTCCTCGGCACCGCTGCCCGGTTCGGCGGTCCCCCGTCGGCGGCGGCCCTTAGCCATGCCGCCCCTTCCGGACCCGGAGGCCGAACAGGCAGGCGGTCAGCAGCAGGAAGCACAGCACGGCCGTCGTGCCCTCCGACGGGTGCTCCCAGAAGTGGGTCAACCGGTACCCGGTGGTCCGAGGGTGGGACAGATTGTTGAGGCACAGGTAGACCCACACCAGGAACGCGTACCCGCCGACCGCGGCCAGCCCGGCCTCGGCCGGGTCGGGCCGGCCGGCGCGCCGGGCCCAGAACGTGCCGGTCCGGGCACGCAGCGCGTACGCGCAGGCGAACGACAGCACCAGGCTCACCGCCCCGAACGTGTCGCGCCGCATCGGCAGCACGGTGGCGATGTGCATGCTGAGCGCGCCGGGCCGCAGCACCGCGACCAGCGCCACGTAGGCCCAGCCCAGCAGCCCGGCGACCATCAGCGTCTCGGCCGCGGGCCGGTACATCGTCCTCATACGTCATCCCCGGTCGGCAGTACTCGTCCCCGGGTGGATCGCCGAACGGTAGGCCTCGATCAGCATGCGAGCGTGGTCCGGCCATGCGAAGTGCTCGACCGCGTACTCCCGGGCGTACTTGCCCATCTGCCCGCGCAGCTCCGAGTCCGCGGCGATCTCCCGCAGCCGGACGCGGAGCGTTTCCGTGTCCCGGTCCACCAACGATACGCGATCACGATCCAGGCCGTAGGCCGCGTACCCGCTGAGGTCGGTGGTCACGACGGCGATGCCGGAACTCATCGCCTCCTGGACGGTGAGCGGGAACCCCTCGGCCATCGACGGAAGCGCGAAGACGTCGCAGGCCCGGTAGGCCGCGGCCATGTCCGAGGAGGACAGGGAGCCCACGTAGATCGCCGAATCCCCGGTCCCCGCCAGGGCTTCGGCCGGCCCGCCCGCGAACACCAGCTGATAGGCCGGATCGGCGGCCGCGAGCAGCGTGTCGAAACCCTTGTTGGGCATGAACCGCCCGGCGAACAGCACCAGCACGCCTTCGCGCGGCAGACCCAGCCGCTCCCGCTCGGCGGCCTGCTCGGCGTCGTCGCGGACCGGACGGAACAGCGCGGTGTCCACGCCGTTCGGCAGATGCCGTACCCGCTCCGCCGGTGCGCCGAGGTCGCGGACGAACGCCGCGACGTCGGAGTTCAGGGTGAAGACCGAGCGTGCGTTCCGCACGAGCAGCTTTCCGGCCGTCGCGTAGACGGCTTTCTGCACCAGGCTCACGGCGGCGGACTTGTGGTGCACCAGCGTCACATGCTGCGTGGCGACCACAGGAGTGCGGGTCGCCTTCGCCGCGAGGAGAGCGGCCCACGACGTCATATAGAAGGCGTCGTGGATGTGCACGACGTCGGCCCACCGGGCCCAGCGCACGGCCCGGCGCAGCAGCTGCGGTCCCAGCACCGGGAACGGCACGTCGGCCTTGCGCTCCAGTCCGTTCCAGGCCCGGACCCGCACCACGCGGACCCCGTCCTCGTCCGTGACGCCGCTGCGGTCCCCGCTGGTCAGCACCGTCACCTGCACTCCGGCGGCGGTCAGGTGCCGGGCCTGGGAGTGCGCCACGTTCTCTATGCCACCCAGGTGCGGCGGGTAGTAGTGGCAGACGAGGAGGACCTTGAGCGGTCCGGCGACGTCGTCACTCATCGGTAGATCTCCACTCCGGGACCGACATAAATCTTGTCCAGCAGGTCTTCGAGCAGCTTCGTCGGGTACGTGTAGTTCACCGCGGTCCCCCGGTAGTCGACGGACGCCCGATCCTGGTCCACCTCGGCGTGCCCGAGCATGACGTAGCTCCCCGGTTGCAGCATGAGTGGATCGACCGTGCCGTCGACCGGGCCGAGATAGACCGTCTGGATCCGTTCGTAGACGTCCTGGCTGGTCTGGAGAAGCATGCCCTGCTGCACGTCGGGGGAGCTGCGGTCGTACACGCTCTGCAGCCACGCGGCCGCGTCCATCTCCGCGTCGGTCGGGTAGTACGCGTCGTAGTAGTTGCCCGAGTTGGACAGTGCGAGCTGCGGTTGGTAGCCACCGGTGATGCGGGGCACCACGCCGGTGATGTCGATCGCCATCACGGCGATCACCGCCGCGACCACGGGAGTCCGGTACCGGCCGCACCAACGCAGGGCCCAGAGCAGGCCGGCGGCCATGAACGGGCCGAAGAAGAAGATGCCCTGCTGGAGTGCGCGCAGGACGCTGTAGTCGACCGTGAGCTGCGGTACCAGCGTCAGCAGCACCAGGACCGCGATCGAGGCCACGGCCAGCGCGGCCTGGTCCCGGGTCGGGGTCAGCTCGGCCCGGACCCGCCGGTAGCGCAGGCCCAGCAGGGCCACGGCGGTGCCGAGCAGCAGCAGGAGCTGGATGCCGGCCGCGATGCCGAAGCGGACCAGGCCGTTCAGGCTCGCCACCGGCAGCCCGAGGCTCTGCAGTCCGGTGCCGACCGAGGTCAGCGGCAGGTCGGGGATGGAGGTGATCGGGGTCGGGTACTTGTCGATCACCGACTGCGGGTACAGCAGGCCCTCGTCGCGGTCCTGGGTGGTCGAGGCGCGGGTCTCGGCCAGATAGGCGGCCATGCGCTGGGCGTCGGTGACCGTGGAGCCGCCGACCAGGCTCTGGGAGGTGTCGGCGGAGCCGACGTCCGAGGTCTGGCCGATGACCTCCTTCCATGAGGCGATCAGGGTGCTGGTCAGCTGGCCGCTGGTGTGGGTCACGGGGCCGGCCCAGCCGACCGCCAGGACGGCGGTGAGGGCCACCAGCCAGACGGTGAGGAACGCCGGGGCCGCGGGCTTCGGCGGCGGGCCGTCCGGGTTGCGGACGGCCTTGGAGAACCGGCTGAGCCAGCCCTTGCCGCCGGTGCCGCCTGCGCTGCCTTGCCTTTCTGCGGCGAGGGTGCCGACCGTGCCGACCCCGCCAGCCGCGCCGACTCCGCTGGTTTCACCGACTCCGTCGGTTTTGTCCAGACTGTCGCCGTAGTCCCAGTCGCCGTAGTCCCAGGTGTCAGCGGCCTGGCTCGCGGCGGCGGTCCCGGAGACGCCGCGACCGCGCCGCCGCTCGCCGATCCGGTCCAGCAGCCGCCAGGCCGTCGTGACCACCACGCCGGATCCCAGGACCATCACCAGCACATACGCCGTCGAGTAGTGCGCGAGCACGATCCCGGTCAGCAAGGGGACCAGCGCGTAGCGCCGCAGCCGGGCCTCCGCGACCTGGTCGGTCATCACCACGACCGCCGCGCCGAGGATGACGAACGCGATCTCCTGGCGCGCCATGTACGCCATGTCGGTGAAGAACGTCGGGAACGTCAGGAACAGCGCCGAGGACAGCAGAGCCACCTGGCGTGACGCCAGGTTGTTGACCGACCGGAACAGCGCCACCGGGGCCACGGCGAACATCAGCGGGAAGACGATCTTCCAGACCCCGGCCGCGGAGAACGCGGTGAGTTTGGTCAGCGCGACCGGCAGCAGGGTGATGCTCAGGCAGGCGTTGTAGGCCGTCGCGTACTGCGAGATCACCCAGTGTCCGCCGCCGAGGTTGAGCCGGTAGACCTCGTACTCCACCTGGATGTCGTGGCCGGTGATCAGCCAGCCGCGCAGCGACGTCAGCAGCAGCAGGGCGGCCGCGCCGAGGAAGACCCCGAGTTCCAGGACCTCGACGGCGTACCGGTTGTGCCGGATCAGCATCAGGGCCAGCAGCCCGGCGATCGCCGTGTACGCCAGCATGCTGACCTGCGGGCCGAGCCCGTTGTTCAGCCGGGTGGCGCCCGCGACGGCCAGCACCACGCACAGCACGCCGTAGCCGCCGATGACCCGCAGGCCCTCCGGGCGCAGGCGCCGGATCCGGTGCCAGTCCACCGCGCACTGCGGGGACAAGGCGCCGATCAGCAGGTTGACCAGCGCGAACCCGGCCGCCAGCGGCACCGTCGCGAGCGGCCGGTAGTAGCCGACCAGCGGTGCCCCGAAGTTCACCAGCAGCAGCACCGCGAAGTCGGTGACCAGGGCGAAGCCGAAGGCGACCAGCAGCGCGGAGTCGAGCCGGGACACCACCCGCTGCGCCAGGCCCAGCCACAGCGCGGTCGGCGCGCCGAGGATCAGCCACAGCCCGGCCAGGGTGGCCAGCGGGCCGGGGAGGTAGAAGGCGCCGAACGAGGCGGTCGCGCCGGCCAGGACGACGCTCGCCAGCAGCGCCGTCCTGCCGTTCGAAGTCTCGGTGTTCAGAATCCCACCTGCTCGTAGACGTCCTCGACCGCTGCCACGACCTGGTCCCAGTGCCGGTCGGCGACACGTGCCGCGCCCGCCGCCGCCGGGGCGGCCAGCGCCGAGCGGTCCCGGGCGAGCGCGTCGATCGCGGCGGCCAGCGCCCGCGGGGTCGGTTCGGCCAGGATGCCCGCGCCCTCGACCGTCTCCACGTTGCCGGGCACCGCGGTGGCCAGCACCGGCAGCCCGGCGGCCATCGCCTCCAGCACCACCAGCGCCATGCCCTCCCGGTCCGACGGGAGGACGAACAGGTCGGCGTCGGCGTACTCCTTGATCAGGTCCTCGCCGTGCTTGCGGCCGACGAACTCCACCCGGTCCGCCAAGCCGAGCCGAGCCGTCTGCGCCAGCAGGTCCTGACGCAGGTCGCCGTCGCCGACGAGGCGCAGCCGCACGGGTTCGCCGACCTGCGCCATCGCGTCGAGCAGCCGGGCGACGTTCTTCTGGACGTCCAGGCGGCCGACGAACAGCAGACGCAGCGGGTCGGGTTCAGAGCCGGTCATCGGCTCCGTGGCGGCAGCGCGGGGCGGGAGGAAGAACTCCTCGGCGACACCGTTGGGGACCACGTGGACCTTCGCCGGATCCGCGCCGTAGCGCTCGGCCAGGAAGTCGCGCTGTGATTCGGTGAGCACGATGACGCCGGCCGCGCCCCGGACGACCCGCCCGAAAAGGTGCGTCTTGTAGAACGGCAGCAGCCGGCCCAGCGGTCCGGAGGCGTCGACCTCCATGTGGAAGTGCAGGAGGTACTTCTGGCCCCGTATTCGGGCGCTGAGCCAGACCTGCTCGGGCACGACCGCGGTCGAGCAGTGCAGATGGATCACCGTGCCGCGCGGGACGCGCAGGAGCGAGCCGAACATGCCGGGGGCCAGCGAAGTGTGCGCGACGGTCAGCGACCGGTGCCGCCGGACCCTGACGCCACCCTTCTCGACCGTGCGCCGCGGCACGCCGCCCGCCTGGTGGTCGGTGGTGACCACGCTGACGTCGTTCCGGTCCGCGAGTCGCGTGGCCAGGATCTGCACCACCCGCTCCACCCCGCCGAGCAGCGGCGGGTAGTTCGGGGTGACCTGAACGACGCGTCGGCGCCTGCCCGGCGTGGAGCGGGCGGGGGCTGTCTGCTCGGGGGAGCTCTGCTCGGTCATGCCGTCGCGATCTTGTAGTGGAGGGACTGGTCGCTGTCGTCGAGCGAGACCCAGACATAGGCGGACTGGGGGCTGACGGGCATGGTGACGACGGCGCTCAGCGCCTGGCCGTCCCACGTGAGGCCGATGGTCTTGCTGCCGTCGACCGCGCCCTTGGAGTCGACGGTCCACACGCGGACGCTGAAGGTCTTCGCGCCGGTGTCGACGGCGTGCACGCTCACCGGCACGGTCAGAACGGCGCCGTCGACCTGTGGCGGCGAGGTGAAGTACAGCGCCGTGTAGGGCTGTGGCAGCTTGGTGAACGAGTCCCGCAGCTGGGTGCGGACCGGCGGCAGGGCGAGCAGGATGCCGACGGCTGCGATGCCCGCCGCGAGGATCGTGAGCCGTCGGCGGTGCCGATCGACGAACGACCGGACGGACCAGGGCGGTGTCGGCCCGCTGGTGCCGGCGGTGACGGTGCCCGCGTCCTCGGCGTCGAGGTCTGCGATGTCCGCTATATCCGCGATGTCGGCGTAGGCCTCGGCGATGTCGATGCGGTCGGCGGCGTTGGGGGGCGCGGCGTCATCGGCGTTCAGGCCGGAATCAGGACCGGAGCTCGGGCGGATCGGCGCCGCGAACGGCTCAGCGATCGGCTCTCCGGTCGGCGGCGGCAGCGTGATCCGGCCCAGCAACGTCGTGTCGGCCATCGACTCGGCGGTCGACGCGGCGGTCGGCTCGGCCATCGACTCGGCGGTCGGCTCCGGCAGCGTGATCCGGCCCAGCAACGTCGTGTCGGCCATCGGCTCGGCGGTCGACGCGGCGGTCGACGCGGCGGTCGACTCGGCGGTCGGCTCGGCGGTCGGCTCGGCGGTCGGCTCCGGCAGGGTGATCCGCCCCAGCAGCGTCGTGTCGGCCATCGGGTCCGCGAAGGCGGCCGGCTCATGGAGAGTCGCGGTTATTCGATGCCCGGCTCCCACCCCCCGGGACCCGGCGACGTTCTGCTGCCGTGCACCCGCACCCGCACCCGCACCGGAACCACGCCCGGCGGCGCCCGCCGTGGTCTCCGAGGACCGGGCCGGGAACAGCCGGGCGAACACCTCGCTCAGGCGGCTGTGCCGCTGCCCGTCGTCTGGCATCCCGGTGTTGCCCCTTCTCCATCTGACACGGTCGCCGAACGCATCGCCGGGAGCCGGACGGCGCTCTTGGCCCGGGCTCGGGCGGGGACGTCCTGGTCCTGGTAGGACCCATCGGAGGCCGGGCCGTCGTGGCGGATCCGGTGGCCGATCAGGTGGACCAGGTTGCGCAGGCCGTCGCGGACCGAGTTGAGCTTCACGTCGCCGCCGCGGACCCGGTACTCGATGTGCGTTTCGGTCACCTTATAGCCCGCGAGGACCGCCGCGTTCTTGATCTCCTGGGAGAAGGCCATGCCCGGGGAGCGGACGTCGACGCCGGCCCAGACGTGCCGGTGGAAGATCCACATGCCGGACTGCGAGTCGCGGATGCCGTGCCGGAAGATGAGCCGGGAGACGAAGCTCAGGACGTGGTTGGCCCAGAAGTGGGAGTGCTTCATGGCACCCCGGTTGGCCGAGTGCAGGCGGTCGGTGGTCAGGAAGTCCGCGCCGGAGCTCTCCAGTTCGGCGAGCAGCTCCGGCAGGTGGTCGAACGGGTAGGTCCGGTCGGCGTCGCCGGAGGCGATCACCTCGCCCCTGGCGGCGGCGAAGCCGGCCTTGTAGGCGTTGCCGTAGCCCTTCTCCGGCTGGAACACGACCTCGGCGCCGCAGGCCCGCGCCAGGTCCCCGGTCCCGTCGCTGCAGTTGTTGTCGACCACTACGATCTCCGTGGACCAGCCGAGGTCAGCCAACTGCGAAACCGGTATCGAAGCTATTACATCTTCGATGTTCTCGGCTTCGTTGTAAGCCGGTATCACAACCGACAGCGATCGCATTCGTGTCCCCCCAAGGGAAAGGTCTGACGGCGGTGCCTTCGACCTCTGTAGCCGAAATCGGCTTGTGGCGGAAGGTATACAGCGGGCTACGCGTGGTGCGAGTACTCAGGGGGCACCGGATGACAAGAGCTTCGAGCCGGATCACGGTCAGTCGAACTTGTCCGGGGCGCCGTGCCGTCGGTGGCGTGCGGCCTCGAAATCATAGGGCATGCCGCCCGGAAATACGGCGATGAAGGCGGTAGGTGTAGAGCATTTTAAGAATATGTTTGGACGTGTGCACTTGGCCGATCCAGATCCGGGGCAGCGCGAGCGGTCCCAGCGACTCCCTGGAGATCACGGCGGTCGCGTGCTCGTACCCCGCCGCGGCGACCGCCGAGCGGGCCGCGGCGTCCATCGAGCCGTAGGCGTAGCAGTAGCCGCCGACCGGCTTCCCGACGATGGCGGACAGCTTCTCGCGGCTCTCCGCGACCTCCGTGCGCAGCACGTCCGGACCCGCGTCGGCCAGCGCCACGTGCATCGAGCCGTGCGACCCGACTTCGAACCCGGCGTCAGCCCAACGCCGGATCCCCGTCTCGTCGACCAGCGGCCACGGGGTGCCCTCGTCCCACTCGTTCGCCCCGCCGATCCGGCCGGCCAGGACGTAGAACGTCCCGGAGAAGCCGAAGCGCTGCAGGATGGGCAGCGCGTTCTCCACGACGTCGGTGT
Source organism: Catenulispora sp. EB89 (assembly GCF_041261445.1). Taxonomy (NCBI): domain Bacteria; kingdom Bacillati; phylum Actinomycetota; class Actinomycetes; order Catenulisporales; family Catenulisporaceae; genus Catenulispora; species Catenulispora sp. EB89. Next base: position 230,934 of record NZ_JBGCCU010000016.1, on the reverse strand, counting down.
AGCCGTCGTCGAAGGTGAGGCCGATCAGGCCGCGCGCCGACCCGGCCGCCCGGGCGGCCTGCAGTTCGGCGACGGACACGCCGCGCAGCCCGCGGTGCTTCAGCGCCGCCATCTGCTCCTCGAACCGCTCCGGCGTCACGGCCAGGTTGTTCGGGTCGTGCGGGCGGACGCCCACCGAGTGGTACATCATGATCAACGGCAGGTGCGGCATGCGCCGACCTGCCGCCACCGGGTCGTGGGAGAGCGCTGCGGTCATTGAGGATCCGACACCAATGCAAGTCGAGACGGCCGGGCGACCAGTGCAGCATATGCCCCGGCGGGGCACCTCTCGGCGCGAAGGGTCACAGTCTTGCTGCAACCTCGGCCCGGACCGTCCCGACCTGGGTGTTTCGCACGGAATCATTCCGTTGTCATGCCGGCCACGCCGACCGCCGAGGTCGGCCGGGGCGCGGAATGACGGAAGGCGGTCCTGACAATTGTCAGGGTCTTGAATGACAATTGACAGGGAGATGCCGACACTGCGAAGTTCCGGTGTTCCCAAGGAATTGGCTCCCACGCGTGTCGCTCCCGGCTGCCGGGCGGGGCGTTGGTAGCGTCCGATGTGTCCTGCCGGGCCACCGGCGGGCTCCGACCCGATCCGAAGGACCTCGGCGTGGCTGTGACGATCCGCAGGGCGGTGATCCCGGCGGCCGGGATCGGTTCCCGGATGCTGCCGTTGACCAAGGCGATCCCGAAGGAGATGCTGCCGGTCGGCGACCGGCCGGTGATTGAGCACACGGTGCGCGAGCTGGTGGCGTCCGGGATCACCGACATCACCATCGTGGTCTCCGGCGGCAAATCGCTGATCCAGGACCATTTCCGCCCGAACCCGGCGCTGGTCGAACAGCTCCAGGCCGCGGGCAAGGACGCCTACGCCCAGGCCGTCGAGGACGTCGCCGAGCTGGCCCGCGAGGGCCACATCACCTATCAGGACCAGCACGGCCCCTACGGCAACGGCACCCCGGTGCTGAACGCCGCGCGCGGTCTGGGCGACGACGAGCCGATGCTCGTGCTGTGGCCCGACGACGTGTTCGTGGCCGAGGTCCCGCGTGCGCAGCAGCTCATCGCCGCCTACGAGGCGACCGGCTGCCCGATGCTGGCGCTGATGCCGATGGACCGGTCGCAGTCCGAGCGCTACGGCGTCCCGATCGTCCACGAGGACCTGGGCAACGGCTTGCTGCGGATCTCGGGCCTGCTGGAGAAGCCCAAGCCGGCGGACGCGCCAAGCGACTTCGCCGCGATCGGCGGCTATGTCGTCACCCCCGGGATCGTGGAGGAGCTGTACGAGGCCACCGCGCAGTGGGAGAAGCGGCGCACCGGCGAGGTGTACCTCACCGACGCGATCAACGCCTACGCCGCGACCCGCGCCGTGTACGGGCAGGTCATCGCAGGGCGCTGGTACGACACCGGGAATCCGGCGGACTATCTGGTGGCGCAGTTCGCGCACGCGCTGGCCGATCCGAAGTACGGGCCGATCCTACGGTCGCTGGCCGCCGGCGAGGATCCGTCAGCCTGACAAGCGGCTCGCGCGTCGTTCTGCCAGGAGGTAGTCCAGCATCACCGCGACGTCTTCGGTGTCCGGTATGGAGTATTCGGCCAGGGTTTCGCCGTGGCCGACCTTCACGCCGACGTCCGGTCCGGTGAGGCGCGCGAAGGCTTTTTCGTCGGTGACGTCGTCGCCGACGAACAGTGCGGCGGTGGCGTCGGCCTGGCGGCGCAGCATGTCCAGGGCTTCGCCTTTGTCGGTCTCGACGACGGCCAGCTCGATCACGGCTTTGCCCTCGGTCACCTGCACGCCGTCCCACTGTGCCGGGCCGGTGCGGACTGCTTCCAGGACGGAGGCGCCGATCGTCGGCTCGGCCCGGCGTACGTGTACGGCGATGCTGGCCGGCTTCAGCTCCAACAGCACACCGGGGCTCCGGCCGACGAGGCGTTCCAGCTCGGCTTGCAGTCGCTGTCGCAGCGCCTGCGTCTCGTCGTCCAGCGCGTGGGCGAATCCCGCGTCGAACTCCGCGCCGTGGCTGCCGATCAGGTGTACCTCGGCCGGTAGTCCAGACAACGCCGCCAGGTCACGCAGCGCTCGGCCGGAGATGACGCCTGCGGTGGTGTCGGCCAGGTCGGCCAGCGCTCGCAGGGCCCGCACCGACTCCGGACGCGGCACTGCCTTCGCCGGATCGGCGACGATCGGCGAGAGCGTTCCGTCGTAGTCGCAGACCACGAGCAGCCGGGGTGTGCGGGCGAGGCCGGCGATGGCCTGCCGCAGCTCCGGCGGCAGCGACTCGGCGGCGGTCACTGGGGCCCTGCTTCCCCACCGGCGGTCGTGGCCGCGTCGGGGTCCAGGAAGTCGAGGAAGGACCGTGCCCACCGGCCCACGTCGTGGGTCATCACCTGCCGGTGCAGGGTCCGCATCCTCGTCCGTTCCTCTAACGGGTCCATGGTCACCGCTCGTTCCAGCGCATGCGCGACGCCGTCGAGGTCGTGCGGGTTGACCAGCAAGGCCTCGGTCAGTTCGGCCGCCGCGCCGGCGAACTCGGAGAGCACCAGCACTCCGTCGAGGTCGTGGCGGCTGGCGACGTACTCCTTGCAGACCAGGTTCATCCCGTCGCGGAGCGGCGTGACCACCATGATGTCGGCTGCGCAGTAGAGCGCGACGAGCTCGTCCCGGTCCATCGGCTGGTGCAGGTAGTGCACGATGGGCCGTCCGACCCGCCCGAACTCGCCGTTGAGTCGCCCGACCTGTTCCTCGATGCTGCGCCGCATCGCCTTGTATTGCCCGACGCGCTCACGGCTCGGCGTGGCGACCTGGATCATGGCCACGGACTCCGGGTCCACGCGTCCGGAGACGAGCAGTTCGCGCAGGGCTCGCACTCGTATGTCGATGCCCTTGGTGTAGTCCAGCCGGTCCACTCCCAGCAGTAGGCGGCGGGGATCCCCCATGTCCGAGCGCAGTCTCCGGGCGCGTTCGGCGGTCTGGGCCTTTCGTGACAGCTTGTTGAAGCCTGCGGCGTCGATGGAGATGGGGAACGCGCCGACGCGCACCTGCCGGCCGTCGAACGGCACCGACCCGGGGCGACTGCGGACCCGGACGGCCGCTCTCGTCGGTTCCAGACCGAGCAGTTGGCGCGTCAGCCACAGGAAGTTCTGGGCGCCTCCGGGCATCTGGAACCCGACGACGTCGGCTCCCAACAGGCCGCGCACGATCTCGGTCCGCCACGGGAGCTGCCTGAACAGCTCGACCGGGGGAAACGGGATGTGCAGGAAGAAACCGATGCTCAGGTCGGGGCGTTTTTCGCGCAGCATCGCCGGGACGAGCTGGAGCTGGTAGTCCTGCACCCACACGGTCGCGCCCTTAGCCGCCGCTGCCGCGGCGGCGTCGGCGAAGCGCTGGTTGACCGTGACGTAGCTGTCCCACCAGGACCGCTCGAACACCGGCGGGACGATGACGTCGTGGTACAGCGGCCACAGCGTGGCGTTGGAGAAGCCTTCGTAGTAGTCCCGGACCTCGTCGGAGGACAGCCGCACCGGGTGCATCAGCAGGCCGTCGTCGTCGAACGAGGCCACGTCCAGATCGGCCCGTCCGGACCAGCCGATCCAGGCGCCGTTACGGCGGCGCAGAAACGGCTCCAACGCGCTGACCAGACCGCCGGGGCTCGGACGCCACCGCTCGGTCCCGTCCTCCAGCTGCTCCAGATCCACCGGCAGCCGGTTGGCGACCACCAGGAAATCCGCGTCGCGCCCCGTCGTGGCTCCCACAGGGCGATTCTCTGCAACCGCCGTGCGGCGCGCATCCGCAGCATCCGGGTTCGCGGCCTGCGGCTGGTGCGGATTCGGCCGTTCGGTGGCCGCTCCGGTCATGTCGGCGGCTCCCTGCGGAGCGGTTCGCGGCCGGGGGGTTGGTGCGGCGGGGTGGTGGGCGGTATCCGGGTGATCTGCCGGGTGACCGGGGCGTCGGCGGCGACGTCGATGGGTTGGTCGTGGTGCAGCAGGTGCAGGGTGGGGCCGTCGAGGAGTCGGTACGTGATGGTCTTGGCGGTGACTTCGATGCGGAGCCTGCTCTCACGCACGCACAGGTTGACGGCGAGTCGGGTGATGCCTGCGGGGAGTCGTGGTTTGAAGCAGAGGGTGTCTTGGTGTTCGCGCATCCCGGCGAGTCCGGCGACCAGCGCGATCCAGGTTCCGGCCAGGGAGGCGACGTGCAGTCCGTCGCGGGTGTTGTGCTCCAGGTCGTCCAGGTCCATCAGGGCGGCTTCGGCCAGGTAGTCGGCGGCCAGCTGGAGGTGCCCGACCTCGGCGGCCAACACCGCCTGAGTGCAGGCCGACAGTGAGGAGTCCCGCACAGTGAGGGCTTCGTAGTAGTCGAAGTTGCGGGCTTTCTGCTCGTCGGTGAAGGCCGCCGGGCGTCGATGCATAGCCAGAACTAGGTCGGCCTGTTTGACGACTTGTTTGCGGTACAGGTCGAAGTAGGGGAAGTGCAGCAGCAGCGGATACTGCTCCGGGGTGGTGCCGGCGAAGTCCCAGTATTCGTGGGTGGTGAAGCCGTCGGCCTGGGGATGGACGCCGAGTACGTCGTCGTAGGGCACGTACATGGCTGCGGCCGCGTCCCGCCAGGAGGCCGCTTCCTCAGCGTTGACGCCGTGTTCCAGGGCCTTGTCCGGGTAGCGTTCGGCGACCATGGCGGCGCAGGACAGATTGTGTTGCGCCATCAGGTTTGTGTAGACGTTGTTGTCGGCGATCGCGGAATACTCATCGGGTCCGGTGACGCCGTCGATGCGGAACCGGCCCTGCGGGTCGTGATGGCCGAGCGACCGCCACAGCCGGGCCGTTTGGACCAGCAGCTCCAGGCCGGTGGTCTTCTCGAACTCGACATCGCCGGTGGCGGCGATGTAGCGGATCACCGCATCGGCGATGTCGGCGCCGACGTGGAAGGCGGCGGTGCCGGCCGGCCAGTAGCCGGAGCATTCGGCCCCGGTGATGGTGCGCCAGGGAAACGCAGCACCTTTCAATCCCAGCTGGCCGGCGCGGTCCAACGCCTGCGGCAGGGTGTCGCAGCGCCAGCGCAGGGCATCGGCGGCGGCGTGCGGGACGGTGTATGTCAGGACTGGGAGAACGAAACTCTCGGTGTCCCAGAAGGCATGGCCGTCGTATCCGGTGCCGGTCAGCCCCTTCGCCGGGATGGCCCGGCCCTCGGCTCTGACACCGGCCTGCAACACGTGGAACAGCCCGAACCGCACTGCCTGCTGGATCTCGGCGTCGCCTTCGACCTCGACGTCGGCGCGGGCCCAGAAATCATCCAGGAAGGTCCGTTGCTCGGCGGCCAGGCCGTCCCAGCCGGTGCGGGTCGCGGCCGCCAGCGCGGCCTCCACTTGGGCGCGGACCGCAGGCTCGGAGCGCTGCTGGGACCAGCCGTAGGTGACGTATTTGATCAGCCGTAGCCGCTCGCCGGGCTTCAGCGTGGCGGTGATGGTGTAGCGGGCCAGGTCTTCGAAGCACTCCACGGTCTCGTTGAGTGACGGCGGCGCCTGCACCTCGTGATCCATGGCAGCGGCGACCCGCAGTCCGCTGACAGCGGTGCGGTGCACCAACACGGCCCCGGCCGGGCGGCTGCTGTGCTCCTCGGGTCGTAACGGCGCCTCCAAGACGGCCGCCACACGCGGATCGTCTTCGGCCCGCGGAAGCTCCTCGTTGGCGACCAGCTCGGACTGGATCACCACCCACAGCTCGGAATCGACGGCTTCCACCTCGTAGGCGATCGCCGCTACCGAGCGCTGTACCAGCGATACCAACCTGGTCGAGCGGACCTTCACCTGCTTACCGGCCGGCGACTCCCACTCCACCTCCCGCTCCAGCAGGCCGGTACGGAAGTCCAGAACCCGCTCATGGCCGAGACATCTTCCATAGCGCAGGTCGAACGGCGAATCGTCGACCATCAGCCGGATCACCTTGCCGTTGGTCACGTTGATGACCGTCTGACCCGCTTCAGGGTCGCCGTATCCGGCTTCGGCATAGGGCAGCGGACGGGACTCGTACACACCGTTCAGATACGACCCGGGCAGGCCGTGCGGCTCACCCTCATCGAGATTGCCCCGCCACCCGATGTGGCCGTTACCCAAAGCGAACACCGACTCGCTCTGACCCAGCACATCCAGGCCCAGCTCCGTCTCCCGCAGACTCCACGGCTCCACCGCATACGACGGATGCTGAATCACGACTGATCCGCCTTGCCCAGCAGGTCGGCCAGGTCGGTCACGACCGTGTCGGCACCGGCTGCGCGCAGGGCGTCGGCCTGTCCGACCCGGTCGACGCCGACCACGAATCCGAACGTGCCGGCCCGCCCGGCCTGCACGCCGGCGATGGCGTCCTCGAACACCGCCGCCTGATCCGGGTCCACGCCCAACTCCCGCGCTGCGGCGAGATAGGTATCCGGAGCAGGCTTGCCCGGCAGGTGCTCCTTTTCGATGGTGACTCCATCGACACGAATTTCGAACAGGTCGGCGATCCCCGCGGCCTTGAGCACGCTTTCGCAGTTGGCGCTGGAGGACACCACCGCCCGATGCAGCCCCGCCGCCTGAACAGCCTTCAGATACCGCACCGAACCGGCGTAGACGTGCACGCCGTCGGAGTCCAGCAGCCGCAGGACGATCTCGTTCTTGGCGTTGCCCAAGCCGTTGACCGTCTCGGCACTCGGCGGGTCGTCGGGGGAGCCATCCGGCAGCTCGATGTGCCGGGACGCTAGAAACGACCTGGTCCCATCGGCCCGAGTCTTGCCATCGACATACGCGTCGTAGTCCGCCACCGGATCGAACGGCACGAAAGGCCCAGGACGCGAACGCAGGAAGGCGTCGAACATCTCCTTCCACGCTGCGGCGTGCACCGTCGCCGTCTCGGTGAGCACACCGTCCAGATCGAACAGGCACGCCCGGATCCGCTCCGGCAGACCGGTCGTCGGGGATGCAGCGCCATCGTCCATGTGATCTATTCGCCCACAACCGGGACGTCTTGACTCGGCGAGGCCGCCGCGCCTGCTCCATGAGCGGGACGTGGACGGGGTCCGCGGGGCGATTCGGTGATCGTCCCGGTTCGGATCCCGCCCGGCGGGCATCTTCCGTTCATCGTCGTCGCCGCCAGGGGAGGGTTCGAGCAGATGCCGCGGTTCCCGGCCCGGGCGGCGTCGCTGCTGCAGTACCGCAAAGACCCGGTCGTGATGTGGACGATCCGCGCGACCGCCGCCGCGGTGCTGTCGTACGCCGTCGCGGTGCGTCTCAGCTCCGAGCCCGCTCCGCTGACGGCTCCGCTGACCGCGCTGCTCGTCGTGCAGGTGACGCTGTACGCCACGCTCACCACCGGTGTCCGGCGGGTGATCTCGGTGGTCGCCGGGGTGCTGATCGCGGTCGGGTTCAGCGCCGTCGTCGGCCTGTCGTGGTGGAGCCTGGGCCTGATCATCCTGGCCGCGCTCACGGTCGGGCAGTTCATCCGGGTCGGCGAGTTCGTCAACGAGGTCGCGATCAGCGCCATGCTGGTCCTGGGCGTGACCCAGCTGGCCTCCCAGGCGTGGGACCGGGTCCTGGAGACGCTGATCGGGGCCGGCGTCGGGCTGCTGTTCAACGTCGTGCTGGCCCCGCCGGTCTGGGTGGACCCGGCCGCCGAGTCGATCGTCGGACTGGCCCGCCGCACCCGCAACCTGCTCCTGGGCCTCGGGGAGGAACTGGACGGCCCGGTCCCCGTGGAGCGCGCGGCGGGCCGCCTGTACGAGGCGCGCCGCCTCGACCAGGCCGTCGCCGACGTCGACGCCGCCCTCCGCCAGGCCGAGGACAGCCTGCGCCTCAACCCGAGGATCAGCGAAGGCCTGCTCGCCCGCCTGGTACTCCGCACCGGACTCGACACCCTGGAGATCTGCGTGGTCGTGGTCCGGGTCCTGGCCCGCTCGATGACCGACCTGGCCAAACGTCGCAAGGAGGACGAACCCCTGTTCCCCGCCGACACCGCGCAGGCCCTCCAGGAACTGCTGGCCGACGTCGGCGCGGCCATGGTCAGCTACGCGGTACTGGTGACCACACCGGTCAGCGACAACGCCGAGCAGGCGGAGAACCGCCTGGCCGCCGAACTGTCGGCGGCCTGGGACCACCGCGAGACGGTCGCCGACATGCTGCTGCACGGCGTCCAGCAGCACCCTTACGCCTGGCAGCTCCACGGCTCGCTGCTCGCCGAGATCGACCGCATCCTCGACGAGATGGACCTGGAGCACCGCACACAACGGCTGCTGCAGGAACTGGACCGCGCCGCGGCGGCCCGCCACGAGCGGTCGGCCCGGCTGGCCGGGCTCCGGCGGCTGGCTCGGGTGGGGCGGGGGCGGTTCGGGCAGAGTGCGCGGTCGGCTCGGCGGGAGGGCTGACTCGCGCTCGGGCGGCTGGTGCGCGCGGGTCGGGTCGGGCGGCCGACTCGGTGCGAGGGCTGACCCAGGCTCAAGCGGCTTGCGCGAGTGGGCCGGATTGGCCGGATTGGCCGGTTCGGGCGGTCGGCTCGGCGGTAGGGCTGACTCGCGCTCGGGCGGCTTGCTCGGGCGGGCGGATCACGCGGTTCGGGCGGCCGGCTCGGTGCGAGGGTCGAACCGGCCGATGCGGCGGATGCTCCCGACCGGTTCGTTCTGCCGGGCCCAGGTGTACTCGTCCGCACCGTGCTGGCTGCTGCGCGACCCTCGATCAGTCTTCGTCGTAGTCCGACTCGTGCCAAGCGGTCCCACCATGTCCATGCTGGTGGTCGGCATCCAGCCCGGCGGCGATCCCGTCGTCTCCCCGGCTCAGCTTGAGCAGCGCGGCGGCGATCCGCGTGGCCAGCATCCCGGAGACCTCCGAGGGCATCAGAAGGGGCCCGCCGTCGACGACCTCGGCGATCGGAGCGTCCGTGGCGGGGCCGAAGTCCGCAGGGACCACCACGACCTGGCGTGCCCCGAGTCGGCGGCAACGCTCGACGCCCTCGGCGACGTCGGGCTCGCCGCCGCGGAACGCCACCTCCACCCACGGCAGGTCATCGCGCGTCTTGACCAGGTGTGCGATCCGGAACAACTCGGCGTCGTCGAACGGATTGGCGGCCTTGGCGGTCAGCAGCACCGCCAGATCCGGCGCCTCGGCCGGGTCGACGACCCGCGCCACCGCGACCCGCAGCCAGCCGGTCAGCAGCGTCGCGTTGCCGAACGGCTCGGCCAGCAGCACCCGCCCCGCCGCCGCGCCGCGCGTCAGCCACGTCAGGGTCCGGGCGGTATCGGCGACCAGCTGCGGATCGCGCCCCAACGTCATCGGCACGACGCACACTGGCAGATCAGTACCGTCAAGAGCCTGCCGTACCGCGCTCTCCAGCAGCTCGCCCGCCGACGAGGCCCGCAGCAGCGGACCCTGCTCGATCAACGGCTCCACCGCCACCTCGGCGCCGCCCTCGTGGCCGCCGACGACGACCACGGCCGCCCGCGCCGCGTCCGGCTCCGGGACGGTCACCGCCGCGCCCCGGAATCCGCGCGGGCAGTAGCGTCACCGTTGTCGTCGCGCTGAGTTGCCACAGATCATTTCTAGCGCACGTCCGGCCGCCGCACCCGGCCGGCGACACGAACGGGTGAGGTCGATCGCGGGGAGAGGGCGAACGTTGTGGGAGTGGAAGCGGCTCGAATACGACCGGGGCGTCCTGGCCAAGCGCCTGGCCGTCGTCGATCTGAGCTGGCTGGCGCTGGTCTGCCTGCTGATCGTCGGCGCGGGCGTGCATTCCGCCGGAGTCGGGGTCGTGTTCTGGATCGGCCTCTTCGCCAATGCGTGGGTCCTGATTCCGGGCTTCGTAGTCAGAGTTCTGACGATCGGAATCTACGTCGGCGACCGAGGACTCAAGGTTCGCAACTCGGTTCGCACATACATTCTCCGTTGGGATGAGATTCGCAGCATCGAGGAGGGCCGTATTCGGGGAAGCGCACGGAACAGCGCGCATATGAAGGCCATTTGGATCGTCACCAAGCACGGCAAGCGGATCGAGACCCAAGTCCACTGCCGGGTGGGCCGCCGGAGCTCCATGATGCGCGAGAAAATCGGGCCGGTCATGTTCGAATCGGAGTTCGCGGCGGCGATAGAGAAACTCAGGGAACGTACTCCTCGGTGACAGGAATGACCGCAAGTGCTCCCGGCCGCGCGAGGAGTGTCACAGAGCTCTGTGTCCGCCGCCGCCTCGCCTAGACAGTGATGGCGATCTTGCCGCGCGCGTGGTGCCCCAACACGCGGGTGATGGCCCCGGCGGTGTCGTCGAGCGGATAGGTCTGCTCGATGACGGCCTTGACCTCCCCGGTCTCCAGGAGACGGACAAGCTCGTTCAGGTTCTCGTGGTCCACGGCGAGCGTGATGAACTTGACGTCGGTGGAGCCCTTGCCCATCAACGCCGCCCGCGCCATCCGCGGCAGGCCGGCCAGCAGCCCTCCGCTGATCCCGAGGCTGTTCGGGATGAACACCCCCTGCGGCGTCAGCAGCCGTGCGACGGCCTTCGGCGGGTGGTTCAGCACGTTGTCCAGGATGACGTCGTACCGGGCCTCGCCCTTGGTGAAGTCCTGCTCCGCGTAGTCGATGACGTGGTCCGCACCGAGCGACCGGACCAGCTCGGCGTTGCGGGCGCTGCACACTCCCGTCACCTCGGCCCCGAGCGACTTGGCGATCTGGACCGCCATCGTCCCGACGCCGCCGGAGGCCCCGTTGACGAGCACGCGCGTGCCGGGGCGCACCCGGCCCGCGTCGCGCATCGCGAGCAGCGAGGTCAGCCCGGTCATGACCGACGCCGCGGCCTCCTCGAAGCTGAGCCCGGCCGGCTTCTTCACGAGCTGGGATGCCGGCACGACGGTGAACTCCGCGAACGTCCCGGTCTTCGAGCTGTTCGCGCTGCCCCACAGCGACCCGAACACCTCGTCGCCGGGCCGGAGATCGGTGACGTCCCGGCCCACCGCCTCCACGGTGCCGGCGACGTCGCTGCCCCGGACCGCCTGCTTCGGCCGCCGCAGCCCGGCCTGCGCGCGAAGGACGTACGGCACCCCCGCGACGGTGGCCGAGTCCGGGGTGTTGACGCTCGTGGCTCGGACGCGGATGAGGACGTCGCCGTCGCCGGGCGACGGTCTGGGCGTGTCATCGAGCTGGAGAACGCGCTCGGGTGCTCCGTAGCCGCGCTGGATGATCGCCTTCATCGTGGGTGAATCGGTCGTCATGGCCCTGCCCCTCCTCGGCCTTACGGTGTAAGGATGTCTCTTACGCTGTAAGGTTAAGCCTTACGGCGTAAGGACGTCAAGGGAGGTCTCCTCGAAGGTCTCCTTGAACGACAGGAGCCGCCTTCGGGAGGATGGACCCATGAAGATCGCCGGACCGGGCAAGACAGGCGCCGCACGCCGCACTCCGCTGACCAGGGATCGGGTGGTGGCGGCCGGGATCGGGCTGGCGGACCGGGAGGGCATCGAGTCGATCAGCATGCGCAGGGTCGCGCAGGAGCTGGGCGTCGAAGCGATGTCCCTCTACACCCACGTCCGCACCAAGGACGACCTGCTCGACGGCATGGTCGACGCGGTGATCGGCGAGATCCCGACGGGCACCGTCGATGTCGCCGGCGGCCCCGAGGACGCTGACCGCACCGAGGACGCCGACCGCGCCGACCGCGTCGACTGGAAGTCCTCGCTACGCCGGATGTCACTCGCCGCCCGCGCCGTCGTCCTGGCCCACCCCTGGGCCCCACAGCCGATCGAGACGCGAACCGCACCGGGACCCGCCACGATCCGGTACATCGACGCCGTCCTCGGCGTCCTGCGCGAAGGCGGCTTCACCGTCGCCCAGGCGCATCACGCCCTGCACATCCTCGGCAGCCGCCTGCTCGGCTTCACCCAGATGCTCTTCGACGACTCCGGAGACGGCGACCCCGAGACCGCCGCCGCCATTGCCGACCAGCTCCGCCCCGCTTTCCCCTTCGTCGCCGAGATGGCGCTCGCCGTCGCTCACTCCGGCGTCCTCGGGCCCTGCGACGACGACGTCGAGTTCACGTTCGCGCTCGACTTCCTCCTGGACGGCCTGGAGCGGATGCTCCAGCGCGGCTGACTCAGGCGAGGAACCCGCCGTCCACGGCCAGGTGCGCGCCGTTGATGTACGAAGCGTCGCCGGAGAGCAGGAACGACACCGCGGTGGCGATCTCCTCGCCGGTCCCCACCCGCCGCATCGGGATGCCGTGCTCGACGACTTCTCGCGTCCCCTCGGCGTTGCCCTGCGTCATCTCGGTGTCGATGACGCCGGGCTGGAGCTCGTTGACGCGCACGCCCCGGCCGCCGAACTCGATCGCGGCGCTGCGCGTGAGGCCGCGGATCCCGTGCTTGGCGCTGGAGTACTCCGGCGTCGGGCCGCCGCGGTCGGCGAACACGCTGGAGACGTTGACGATCGCGCCGCCGCCGGCCTCCAGGATCGCCGGGATCTCGTACTTGAGCCCGTAGAACAGGCTGCTGAGATCGATGTCGATGGTGCGCCGCCACTGCTCGGGGGTCATCTCGGGCAGTGGGACGAAGGTGCCGGAGACCCCGGCGTTGTTCACCGCGTAGTGCAGCGCACCGAACTGCTCGACGGTGCGAGCGACCGCACGCTCGACATCCTCCGGCCGGCTGACGTCCCCGGGCACGGCCAGCGCCTTCCCGCCCGCGGCGGCTATCTCGGCCACGGCCTCGGCGAGCTTGTTCTCGCGCCGCCCGACGACGGTGACCGCCGCGCCGCGCTGGGCGAGCAGGACCGCGGTCGCGCGTCCCATGCCGGACCCGGCGCCGGTGACCAGCGCGACCCGGCCGGCGAATTCGTTCTCTTGCATGACCTGCTCCCTCATACCAGTTATCAGCGGCGGATCTAGCGGGCGGTCGGCAGCTCGACCGGGTAGTCGGCACCGGTGTCGGCGGAAGCGGAGACAGCCTGCCAGGCGCCCGCCTCGGCGATCTGGCCGCGGGAGTAGTCCAGCGCCATCCCCACCGCTCCGGCACCGAGCAGAAGGTGGCTCGGCAGGTTGTCGGCGTGCACGACCCGCACCAGGATCTCCGCGGCCCGGTCGGGGTCGCCCTGCACGGCGGCGCCGCCGGCCCGCAGCCGCTCGCCCATGGCTCCGACGGTCTGCCGGTAGTCCTCGGGGATGTCCTCGATCCGCATCGACGACCCGGCCCAGTCGGTCGCGAACCCGCCCGGCTCGACCACCACGTACCGGATGCCGAACGGCGCGGTCTCGGCTGCCAGGACCCGGGTGAACCCGTCGACGGCGAACTTCGCCGCCTGGTAGGAGCCGAGTCCGGGGGTGTGGCCGACGCGGCCGCCGACCGAGGAGAACTGGATCACGACGCCCGCCCCCTGCTTCTTCAGCAGCGGCAGCGCGGCGCGCGAGACGTTGTAGACGCCCCAGAAGTTGGTGTCGAACTGCCGCCGGAAGTCGGCCTCGTCGGTGGTCTCGACGGGGGAGAGGTTGGCGTAGCCGGCGTTGTTGACCACGACGTCGATCCGGCCGTACTTCGCGGCCCCGGCGGCCAGCGCGGCCTCGGCCGCGGCGGCGTCGGTCACGTCCAGCGCCACCGGGAGCACCCGGTCGCCGTACTCGGCGGCCAGGTCGGCGAGCTGTTCGGGACGGCGGGCGGTGGCCACGACGTGGTCGCCGGCCCGTAGGGCGGCGACGGCCAGGGAGCGGCCGAAGCCGCGGGAGGAGCCGGTGATGAACCAGGTTTCAGGCTGTGTACTCATGGTTCTAGTGCAACACGGTTTCGCTAGTACTGCAACCCGGTTGTGGTAGATCCATACTGGATCATCTCTACTGCAACGTAGTTTCGATATGGTGGTAGCCTGGACGGATGACCGGAGTTGACTTCGAACGTGCCCGAACCCCCGAGGCCAAGCACGCCCGGCAGCAGGCCATCCTGGCGGCGGCTGCCCGGCTCGCCACGGCCGACGGCGTGCGCGCGGTGACGGCCAGCGCTGTCGCCGACGAGGTCGGCATGCACAAGTCGGCGATGCTGCGCTACTTCGAGACCCGCGAGGACATCTTTCTGCAGCTCGCCGCCGACGCGTGGAGCGAGTGGTCGACGGCGGTCCGCGCCGAACTCGAAGCCCTCGCCACCCGACCCGCCGCCGCTGCGACCGCTGCCGCTGCCGCCACCGGACGCCATGACCAGGACCAGGCCGCGCACGACGCCGCCGCGGTCCTCGCACACTCCCTGGTGTCCCGGCCCCTGTTCTGCGACCTGCTCGCACACACCCCGCTGAACCTGGAACGCAACGTCTCATTCGAGAAGGTCAAAGCCTTCAAAACCCGAGCCATCGCCGCCGTCGCCGAGATCGCCGCTGCCCTCTGCACCGCCACCCCGCTGCGCCTGGACCAGGCCCGCAGCGTCGTCGCCAGCACCACCTCCCTGGCCGGAGCGATGTGGCAGATGGCCGCGCCGGGCACGAATCTGCGGGCCTTCTACGAATCCGAACCCGAACTCGCCCACGCCGTCGTCGACGTCGAACCATCCCTCACCGACATCATCAGCGCCCTGATCACCGGCTACGCCGCACGCTAGACCCGACCGGCGCCGAACCGGACTCAGCCGGTCGCGGCGACCGGACCTGCCGGGGGAGCGGTGTCGAGCGTGGTCAGCAGACCCTGGAGCCGGTTGGCCTCGGCGGCGAGGCGGGCGGCGTCCAGCAGGATCGTCGCCGGTATCCCGTCCTGCGCCGCGCGCCATGTCGTCAGAGCGCCGTCCAAGTCCGTCGAGGTGACCGTCTCTCCGTCGCGGACCTGATCGGCGGTGACGAGCAGCGCGGCGCGCACGGTGCGCGCGAACGCCGAGGCGGCAGGTCGCGCTCGCGCCGGTTCGTCGTCGGAAGGCAGGTGCGTCTGCAGGACGACCGCCGCCTCGAACAACCGGGCCAGGGCGTGGTGTGCGCGGGTCAGTCCTTCGCGGCTGGGTCCCCGGTCGCGCACCGGTTCCTGCGCGGCGGCCAGCGCGGCCGACTCCAGCGCGAGGTAGGCGTCGCGCGAGTCGAGCAGGGCTTCGCGGGCGCGTCTGCGGCTGCCCGGCCCCGGTTCGGCGACCGCCTCGATCGCCGACGCGGCGTACGTCCCGGTGGTCTCGATCAGGTCGGCCAGGCGGCCGGCGAGCGTCACGGTCTGCCAGGACGGCCACAGCGCGTACGAGGTGAAGATGATCAGCCCGCCGAGCAGCGTCAGTGCGACGCGCTCGCGCACGGTGCTGGCCAGCGCGAGCCCGTCCATGGACAGCAGGAAGACGATGTAGGCGGTGATCAGGGTGCTGGCGACCAGGTAGCCGGACTGCATCACCAGGTACAGCGCGCCGGTGCAGGCCACCGCCAGCACCGCGGCCACCCAGGGGTCGGGGTGGAAGAGCAGCACGACGGTCGAGGCGATGGCGACGCCGACCAGCGTGCCGGCGAAGCGTGCGACGCCGCGGCCGAAGGTCTGGGAGAAGTCCGGGCGCATCACCATCACGACGGTCAGCGCGGCCCAGTAGCCGTGCTGCACGTTGAACAGCTTGCAGATCCCGTCGGTCACCGCCACCACCACGGCCACGCGCAGGGCGTGCCGCAGGATCGGGGAGTCGCGGCGCAGTTCCCGGCGTACGGTGCGCCACGCCTGGTCCAGGCGCTGGCGGGTGCCCGGCCGACGGAGGAAGCCGCGGCGTCCGGGGCCGCCGCTTTCGCCGCTCTCGCCTTCGTCGGTCTGCCGCAGCACCGCGTCGACCTGGGCGAGCAGGTCGATCAGCTTCTCCGCCGCGTTCTGCGCGGCCTCTCCCGCGATGCTGTCCCGCGCCGCCTTCTCCATCGCCGTGAGCAGCGCGGTCGAAGGCGGCACGACCGATCCGGTGCGGATCGAGCCGGCGGCGGTGTCGAGCACGTTGGCCGCGGCCAGCAGCAGATCGCGGACCTGCGTACGTTCTAGGTCGGGCATCCGGCCGGGCGGTTTGGCGAGCACGGCCAGCACGGCGCGGACCTCGTCCATCAGCACGCGGATACCCGAGAGCTCGGACGGCCGGCGACGCGCCTGGCGCGGGGTGAGCGTGGCGGCGGCCCGGGCCTGGGCCAGCGCGTTGGGGTCGAAGACCGCGTCCTGGTCCCGGCTCAGGCGGCGCGCGTAGTCGGCCACCGAGGCGCAGGCGTCGGCCAGCGCGCCGCGCTGCGCGCTCCACAAGCGGTCGGGCCAGGCCAGCGCCAGGACCACCTGCACCGCCCCGCCGGCGCCGATGAGCAGCGCGAACTGGACGGCGTCGCCGAAGTCGCGGGGCGGGCGCACGATCGTCAGCATGACCGGCACGGTCATCGACGCGGCGATCCCGGGCGCGGCGCCCAGCGCCCAGAACATCGCCGCCCCGAACGCCCACAGCGCGAGCACGAGCACGAACAGCGCGGGCCAGGGCGCCACCGCGTTGCCCACGAACGCGCTGGCGAACAGGCCGAGCGCGGTCGAGGCGGTCAGCCCCGGCCCGCGCCGGTAGCCGGGCAGCACGCTGGTCATCCCGGTCAGCTGCGCGCCGAGCGCGGGGAGCACGGCGTGCGCCGGCCCGAGCCAGGCCAGCGCGCCGAAGACGGCGATCGCCACGCCGAGCCCGGAGCGCAGCGCGGCCCAGGGGTCGTTGAACGCCCGCTCGACGCGCATGCCGGAGCGGGAGGCGGTCTTGATCGAGCGGTACCAGGCCGCGCCGAGGCCGCTCACACTCCCGGTTCCGGAAACCGCCTGCGTCGACCGTGCCACACCCACCAGTGTCCCGGGGCGCGCTGGGACGCGCATCAAGGGGGTGGCGTGATTGGTGTCCGGCGCTTTGGGTACAGCGCGGTATCTGGGCTACGGAGCGCGATGCGCGATGCGCGATGGCGCGCGGCGGAGCAGAGAGGAGCAGGCGATGGACGTGGGGCGGCGTTACGTTCTGGGTCCCCTCATCGGAGAGGGGGCGACGGCGTGCGTTTATGAGGCCGAGGACACCGTGCTGCGGCGCGAGGTGGCCGTGAAGGTCTTCCGCTACACGGACATCGGCGACACCCGCTCGGAGCGGGTCGACGAGGAAACCAGGATCCTGGCGTCCCTGGCCCATCCGCATCTGCTGCCGGTCTACGACTCGGGCCTGGGCGCCGACCGCCATCGCTTCATCGTGATGCCGCTCGTTCGCGGCACGACGCTGGCCCGGCTCGCGGCCCGGGGCCCGGTCGAGCCGCGGGAGGTGAAACGGATCGGGGCGGCCCTGGCCGACGCCCTGTCGCACATCCACGCCGGCGGTATCGTGCACCGCGACGTCAAGCCCGGCAACGTGCTGCTCGCCGACGACGGGACGGCGTACCTCGCGGACTTCGGCTACGCGCACGCCGCCGACAGCCCGGCGCTCACCAGCACCGACTGCGTCGTCGGCACCGCCGGCTACCTCGCGCCGGAGCAGGCGCAGGGGCTGTCGGTGACGTCCGCGACGGACGTCTACGCGCTGGGGCTGGTGCTGTTGGAGGCGCTGAGCGGCGAGCGTGCGTATCAGGGGACGCCGATGGAGCGTGCGACGGCCAACGCGCTGCGGCCGCCGCGGATACCGGCGCGGCTCGGGCCGGGGTGGATGCGGGTGCTGCGGACGCTGACGGCGAGGGACCCGGCGGTTCGGCCGGCGGCCGGGGAGGTCGGTGGGCTGTTGGCGGTGGCTGAGGACGAGCTGCCGGCGGTGAGGGCCGGCGACCACACGATGGAGCTTCCGGTGGTCGATGCTTGGGGTTCGGGCGTTGGTTCCGGCGATCCCGGGCCCGTTGCCTCGGGGCCGGGGCCGGTCGTTTCGGAACCCGTTGCCTCGGAGCCTGTCGTCGGCTCGGCCGCATCGACTCGGCGGCCGCTGGCCGCTGTCGTCGCAGCTGCGTCGACTCGGCGGCGTCTGGCGGGTATCGGCGTGGCGGCGTGTGCTGCGGTCGCCGTCGTCGGGCTGGGCGCCGACTGGCTGACCCCCGGTGCCTCGGCCGACACGCAGATTCCGGCGCCGATGACCCCCGGTGCCGGAGCGGCCGGCTCGTCGCCGGGCCCCACATCGTCTCCGGGCACCGCCGCGGTCCCTTCCGGCAGCGTTTCTGCCCGGCCGTCGACGGCGGCTGTCGTGGCGCGCACGTCGGCGTCGGTGTCGTCGTCGGCATCGGCATCGAAGAACTGCCAGGCCGACCAGGGCGACCAGGGCGACCACGGCCAGAACGGCAAGGGCCACCACAAGGACGGATGCCACCACTAAAGGAGGCCATCACATGGCAGACGCCATCGAGATCACCCTAGGCATGGCGGTCAAGGGCGACGAGGGCTTCATCGGCGAGGTGGAGCGCATCGACCTGGACCCCTCGGGCACCTTCGCCGTGCAGGTGGCCCTGCGGCCGCGGCACGAGGGAGGGATCGCGCGCCTGATACCGATGACGACGCTCGAGGTGGCGTCGGCGGCGCCGGACGGCCTGCGGCTGCGCTGCACACTGGCGGAATTCGAGCAGTTCCCACCGGCCGACGTGCAGGGCAGCCGTTGACAGGTGATTCATGTCATGTCGACCGTTTCATCCGGCGCGTGACGGTTACGAGGACGCCTCACACGATCGAGACATCCGCAGAGAGGAACCGCCATGAGCGTCGGTGACAAGGCCAAGCACGCAGCCAAGGACGCCAAGGGGAAGATCAAGGAAGCCGCCGGCAAGGCCGCCGGAAACGAGCGCATGCAGGCCGAGGGCCAGGCCGACCAGGACGAGGCCCGCGCCGCGCACGCCGCCGACAAGGCGAAGGACACTGCGAAGAACGTCGGCCAGGGCGTCAAGGGCAAGGCCAAGGAAGTGGCCGGCGCCGTCACCGACGACGACGGCATGGAGGCCAAGGGGAAGGTCGAGCAGCTGACCGCGCGGGCGAAGCAGCATCTCAACAAGTAGTGGCTTGATGCTGGATGGGCCGGCTCCGGGTGTTCGCCTGGGGCCGGCCGGCTCGCGTTTGCTGAATCTTTGAGCGCCACGTGTCGCGCTCGCGACCGTCACCCCTCAACAAATCCGCGGCAACGGATCCCCCACCAGCACATCAATGATCCGATGCCCCCCGAACCCCGTCCGCCCCAGCACCCGCCCCGGCGGCTCGGCCCGCACCTCGCCGACCAGCGCCGCGTCCGCCCCACCCGCAGTACGGCGCATCGCCTCCAGCGCCGCGTCCGCGGCCTCCGGGGCGACGAAGGCCACGAGCTTGCCCTCGTTCGCGACGTACAGCGGGTCGATGCCCAGGATCTCGCACGCCCCCGTCACCTCCGGGCGCACCGGGACGCGGTCCTCCGCGATCAGCACGCCGACCTCGGCGGCCACCGCGATCTCGTTCAGGACCGTCGCCACGCCGCCGCGCGTGGCGTCGCGCAGGCAGCGGATGTCGGGGCCGCAGGCGTCCAGCATCGCCCGCGCCACCGGCCACAGGCTGCGGGTGTCGCTGCGGACCTCGGCCTCCAGGTCCAGGTTGCCGCGGGCGAGCATGATGGCCACGCCGTGGTCGCCGATCGTGCCGGAGACCAGCACCTTGTCGCCGGGGCGCACGCGCGCCGGGTCCAGGCGCGCGTCTTCGTGCAGCACGCCGATCCCGGTCGTCGTGAGGTACATCCCGTCGCACTTGCCGCGCTCGACCACCTTGGTGTCGCCGGTCGCCACCCGGACGCCGGCCTGCGCGGCCGCGGCGGCGATCGCGCCGACCTGCTCCTGAAGCACCTCGGCCGGCAGCCCCTCCTCGAGGATCATCGCCAGCGCCAGTTCCAGCGGCCGCGCGCCGCTGACCGCGAGGTCGTTGACCGTGCCGTTGACGGCCAGATCGCCGATGGTGCCGCCGGGGAAGCTCAGCGGCCGGACCACGAACGCGTCCGTGGTGAAAGCCAGCCGCGCGCCGTCGATCGCCAGCGGTGCGGCGTCGCTGAGCGAGGACGGCGCGCTCGCCCCGAGCAGCGGCACGACCAGGCCCTCGATCAGCGCCCGGCTGGCTTTGCCGCCGGCGCCGTGCGCCATGGTGATCCGGTCGTCGCGGAAGCGCTGCGGCCGGCGCCGCATGGCCTCGATCCGCTCGCCGACTTCCTCCTCGGTGAGGACCTTCGCCATCGCTACTCCCGTCGAAGAACCATTAACCACGTATGCGGGTATCTCAAAGAACTCGGGTATCTCAGAGAACTTGCAGATCGAGCCGTTCGCGCGAGTACTGCCCGAAGTTGTAGTACGCCGCGCAGGCCCCTTCGGAGGAGACCATGCAGGTCCCGATCGGCGTCTCCGGCGTGCACGCCGTCCCGAACACCTTGCACTCCCACGGCTTGAGCACCCCCTTGAGCACCTCGCCGCACTGGCACGCCTTCGGGTCCGCGACGCGCACCCCGGGCAGCGCGTACCGCTGCTCGGCGTCGAAGCGTGCGTACGCGGAGGTGAACCGCAGCGCCGACTGGGGAATCGAGCCGAGCCCGCGCCACTCGAAGAACGGCCGCAGCTCGAAGACCCGGCTCAGCGCCTGGAGCGCCAGCTCGTTGCCGTCCCACCGGACCACGCGGCCGTACTGGTTCTCGACCTCGCTGCGGCCCTCGGCGAGCTGCTTCATGATCATGTGCACGGACTGCAGCACGTCCAACGGCTCGAACCCCGCGCACACCACCGGCTTGCCGTGCTCGCGCGCGATGAACTCGTACGGCCGGCAGCCGATGACCGTCGAGACGTGTCCGGGTCCGATGAAGGCGTCCAGCCGCAGGTCCGGCGAATCCAGGATGGCCTTGATCGCCGGGATGATCGTGACGTGGCTGCACATCACCGAGAAGTTCTCGACGCCCTCCTGCTCCGCGCGCAGCACGGTCAGCGCGGTCGACGGTGCCGTGGTCTCGAAGCCGATGGCGTAGAACACGACCTGCCGGTCCGGGTTCTCCCGCGCGATGCGCAGCGCGTCCAGCGGCGAGTACACCATGCGGATGTCGGTGCCGCGCGCGTTGGCCTCCAGGAACGAGCCGCGGCCGCCGGGCACGCGCATCATGTCGCCGAAGCAGGTGAGGATCACGCCGGGCTGCTCGGCGATCGCGATCCCGTCGTCCACGCGGCCCATCGGGATCACGCAGACCGGGCAGCCGGGGCCGTGCACGAGCTCGATGTTCTCCGGCAGCAGGTCGTGGACGCCGTAGCGGTAGATGGCGTGGGTGTGGCCGCCGCAGACCTCCATGAACTTGTAGTGCCGTCCCGGCTCGGTGAGGGCGGCGATCTGCGCGGACAGCGCACGGGCCAGATCGGGGTCGCGGTATTCGTCGACGAAGCGCATCGCGCCACTCCTGTCTTGTCAGACTTCGGACACGGGCTCTGCGGTTTCGACGGGCTCGGTCGCCAGCAGTTCGATGGCGACGCCTGCGTGTACCAAGACGCGGTCGCCGACGCCGACCCGGCCGACGAACTCCAACGCGACGCTCTCCTCGCGGCCGTCTCCGTCGCGGCACCGCGCGTCGCTCCCCGCGACCGAGACGACGGTCAGCGGCACCGCGACATCACCGCAGGTGATGCACTCGCCGTCGGCGGAGCACGCCGTGATGTCGGCGGTACCGTCGTCGACTCGCCGCGCGCTCACACCGGATCCGATTCCGCCACGGCCTGCAACTCCTCGTCGAAGGCCTGGCCCATCATCTCCAGTACGGACAGTGCCTCGGCGGCCTCCCGCTCGTCCACCTTCGACATGGCGAACCCGACGTGGATCAGCACCCAGTCGCCCGGCGCCAGCGTGCCGCGGTCCAGCAGCCCGATGTTGATCTTCCGCTTGACGCCGACCACGTCGATCACGGCCAGCTGCTCATCGGTGTCCGGCAGGATCTCGGCGACCTGCCCGGGGATGGCCAGGCACACGGTTCAACGGTCCTTTCGGAACTCGACCCACTGCAGCACCAGCTCGTCGCCGCCCTCGGTGGCGACGTCCGTGCTGTGGCAGTCCGGGCAGGTCGGCGTCGCCTCGGCGGCCTCGAACGAGGCCGGGCACGCCGCGCAGGTGGCGCGCACCGGCGAGATCTGCACCTCGGTCTGCGCGCCGGCCGCGATCCCGCCGTCGGCGACCAGCTGGAAGGACTGCTCGAACGCGGCCGGGGAGATCCGGTGCAGGGTCCCGACCAGCACGCCGATCCGGGCCACCGGCCGTCCCTCGGCACGGCGCTCCACGGCCTCCAGGACGCCGGTGCAGTAACCGATCTCGTGCATGTCACATGCTCCTGATCTTCAGGTAGCGCATGACGTCCGGGATCGAACGCACCGCCAGAACCGAGGCGGCCACCCCGATCGCGGTCAGCGCCGTCGCGCTCAGCACACCGAGTAGCTTCATGTCAGACACCTTTCGCGGTGCTCGGCTGTTGTACCGGTTTGGCGGAGATAAGCACCCGGATGGCAGACAGCGCGGTGTCGACCGCCGTGGCGACCTCCGGACTCAGCCCGATGCCCTCGTCGACGTCGCGCGGTTCGCAGCCGACCACGTGCGTGCGCGGCGGCAGCCGGCCGCCGAGCGTGCCGAGGCTGGCCAGGACCGAGACCGGGTTCATGCCGTGCGCGTCGAACTCGCCGTCGCCGAGGTCCGCCTCGCCGACCTCCAGGACGGTGACGTCCCCCGGCGCGCCGCCGTGCGGCAGGGCGTCGACGATCACCAGGGCGTCGTACCCGTCGAGGAGGTCGAAAGCCAGGTGCATGCCGCGGATGCCGTAGTCGACCACGGTCACGCCCTCGGGCAGCGGCTCGGCGGCCAGCCGCCGGGCGGCCTCGGAACCGAAGCCGTCGTCGCCGAGGAAGACGTTGCCGATCCCGGCCACCAGGACGCGCGGGCTCATCGCAGGGGCTCCAGTTCGTCGGGGGCGAAGTAGTGATAGCGGCCGTACCAGGCGTGCAGGTCGTGGCCGGGGTCGGCGTCGAGGGTGACGGCGACGTGCGTGCCCCCGTCGACGTCGTGCAGGACGGCGGTCACGGTGGCGTTCTGGCCATCGAGGAACATGTCCTGGGCGTCGGCGCGGCGCAGGGGGCGCAGGCGGACGCTGCTGCCTTTGCGCACGGTGACGCCGGCGACGAGGACGGCGTCGTGTTCGGGCGTGACGGACGCGTCGGCGGCCGGGTCCCACCAGGGGGTGTCGGTGGTGATGACGGTGGCGGGGGTGTCGGCGGAGTCGCGCACCGTCCCGTGCAACCCGGCGAGCGCCTCATCGGTCATGGTGTCGCAACGGTCGATGATCTCGGCGGCGCGCGGATCGGTGCCCCGCGCCTGGGCCTTCTCGTCGTCGGTCAGGGTCCGCACGCGCAGTGCCAGCATCTCGTCGATCTCCGTGGCATCGAAGAAATCCCCAGCGCTCTCCGGTGCGACGACGGGCCGGTCGGACAGGATGATCGGCGACACGAGCGCCATGTCGTCCGGGCCGCCCTCGGCCCCGAGCAGCACCGGCCACCAGCGGTGATGCTCACACGCCGCCGAGGCGCCGGCCGCCCACGCCGGGGGATCGGTCGGGGACAGAAAGCGGCCGCCGCGGACGCGCGCCACGAGGTGGGCTCCGGCGAAGGAGGCGCGCGCGGCGATGTCCCGGGCGGCGGTGCGGGGGGCCTGACCTGCCTGCCCTGCCTGACCCGCCTGACCTGCCTGACCTGCCGGGCCTGCCTCGCCTGCTTGACCTGCTTGACCTGCATGGCCTGCATGGTCTGCCGGGCCTGCCTCACCTGCTTGCCTTGCTTGCCTTGCTTGCCCTGCTTGGCTTGCCGGGCCTGCCGGGCCTGCCGGGCCTGCCGGGCTTGCTTGGCCTGTCCCGGCGGCCGAGCCGGGGTCCCAGCGCCCCAGGTTCTCCACCTCGATGTCGACCGCCACGAGCGGCTGCTCCGCGTCGATGCTCCGCACCGTGACGCGCACCTGCGCGCTCAGCGGTTCGCGCGTGCGCACCAGACGCCCGGCGAGTCGGCCGGCGTCGTACAGCAGCTCGGTCTCCTCGCCGCCCGCGATCGCGATGGGGAACACCGCGTCGTCGGTGATACCGGCGATCGGCACCTCGCGGACGATCGCCTCGTGCCAGGGCACCCACTGCGCGTCGTGGATGTGCAGGGCGTGGACCGGCTCGAACCCTGATCCGGTCGCCCGCTCGACGGCCCGGAACTGCGGGTGCAGGAAGCGCAGTGTCAGGTCGATCCCGAACTCCGCCCCGGGCCGCACCTCCGGCGCGACCAACAGCGAGGTCCGCGCGCCGCACTCCTCCCCGACCCCCGCCTCGACCGCGCCGACCGGCCCGAGCATCCCGAACTGCCAGCGGAGCTGGTTCTTCGCCGACGTCGACCGATACGGATACAGGATGTAGCCCTCGAACAGGATGGCGTCGGCCACCCGGCGCGCGTCGGCCAGGCGCGGTTCGTCCCGGGGCTCGGCGTCTGGTGCGGCGGTGCGGGTGTGGCCGGTCATCGCGAACCCTCCAGTTCCTCGGCCGGCAGCAGCTCGGCGAACACCCGGTCCCAGCTGATCAGGCCACGCTCGGTCCGATACGTGCCGAGTCGTCGCAACGTGTCGCGGTCC
The DNA here is from genome assembly GCF_041261445.1 of Catenulispora sp. EB89. Classification (NCBI taxonomy): domain Bacteria; kingdom Bacillati; phylum Actinomycetota; class Actinomycetes; order Catenulisporales; family Catenulisporaceae; genus Catenulispora; species Catenulispora sp. EB89. The sequence continues at coordinate 206,361 of NZ_JBGCCU010000016.1, read as the reverse complement.
AGCCGGATCCAGCCGCTGTTCGGGAAGTGGGCGTCCATCAGCTCGCGCCACACGCGGATCGGCATGCGGTATCCGGCCTCCAGATGCCACGGGATCTGCTCCACCCCGAAGCCGGACTCGCCGCGCGTGAAGACCGTGCCGCTGAACTGGAAGCTCAGCGGCACCTCGCCGTCGCCGAGCGCCTGGAGATACTTGGCCGCGGCCACCTCGAAGTCGTACGTGCACGGCAGCGGCAGATCGACGTCGACCGCATCCGTGAACCCCGGCACCATCACAGAGGTCTGCGTCCACAGCAGAGGCTTGAGAGTCTCGCCCCACCGGGACGCGACGCCGAACAGGTCGGCCAGATCGGTCTTCTCCGCAGGCTCGTAGGCGCGACGCTGCGGTTCGATACGTACCTGGCAGCGGAGCGCGATCGCATGGATGCGCTCGCCGCCGGCCTCGGTGATGCGCAGCCGCACGGTCAGATTCGGCGCGGCGGCGTGCGGCTCGGGCTTGACGTCCAGGACCGTGAAAGCGAGTTCGGACACTGCTATCGCACCGCCTTGCGCTCGACATCAGCGAAGAACTCCGCGACGCGCGCGTGGGCCTCGGAACCGCCGTCGAAGCCGCGCCACAGCGTCCGCAGATGCCCCACGAGCGCGTAGCACACGTCGATCGGGACGACGAACCGCTCGAAGCCGCCGTCCTGCGCCCGGATCAGCACCGCCTCCACATCAGGCGCGGCCCCGGCGAACGCCTCGGACACCTCGACCGACAGGTCCGCCTCGGTGACGCCGGCCGGCCCGGGATAGCAGACGACGGCGCGGTCCTGCCGCGAGTTGCGGAAGACGAACGCCAGGCCGACCGGCACCTCCAGGCTGTCCCACTCGGTCCGCGACAGCGCCGGAAGCGCGGCGTACCGCTCGGGCACGGTGCGGTAGGCCAGCGCGGCTTCCGGATACTCGAACAGCAGCGAGCACGGACGGCACGCGCACAGCAGCGCGCGGCTGTCCAGGTTCACGACGTGGCGGTGCTCGGGCGGCACCGGCGTCGCGCACAGCTCGCAGCGTTCGAGGACAGTCGGCGCCACATCGCTGGCCTGCTCCGGTGCGGATCCGGTTGCCCGGACGCGCCGCAGCACGCCCAGCGGATCGGCCCGCCGCTCGACAGTGGCGCGGCTCATGTCCGCACCGCCGCCCGCTTCGGCATCAGCGTCTCCAACGGGATGAAAGCCGGCGCCCCGGATTGCGCCGCTTCCGCTTCAACGTGGACGTCGGCATCCGGCGCCGCCTCCTCAACAGCCGCGCGCACCATGTCGACAACCGCCCCCGACCCACAACCCGACGCGGCCACGCTCACCCGAACCATCCCGTCGTCCGACATCGTCGCGACAGCCTCAGCACTGTGCCGTTCCAGACGCAGCGCCGCGAGCGCGCGCTCCACTCGTTCCTGAACGCTGTACGGATGCAGCCCGTGCACCAGCAGCAGACTCCCGACCAGCCGATCGTCGGCGAGCCGCGCGAGCAGGTCGTCGCTCAGCGACCCGGCGTCATCGGCGAGGCTGAGCACCCGCTCCAACACCTCGCCGTAGAGGTCCGTGAGCAGACGCACCAGTTCCCGCGCGTCCTCCCGGGCCACCGGACTCTCCGGCGCCCCGCCTTCCAACACCCGCTCCAACCGCTCGCCGACCTCGACCAGCCGGTCCGGCGCGGCACCCGCCGCACCCGCCGTACCGGCCGCACTCGCCGCGCCCTCCGCCCGCGCCGTCACTCCGGCGACGCCATCGTCGGCGTGTGCAGCTTCTGCAACGTCTTCCCACCACCGAGGTACATGTGCACCCCGCACGGCAGACACGGGTCGAAGCTCCGCACGGTGCGCATGATGTCGATGCCCTTGAACGCATCGCCCTTGTTCTCCTCGAACAACGGCTGGTCCTGCACCGCGTCCTCATACGGCCCCGGCGTCCCGTACGAGTCGCGCGGGCTGGCGTTCCACGGCGTCGGCGGGTACGGGTGGTAGTTCGCGATCTTCCCGTCCCGGATGACCATGTGGTGCGACAGCACGCCGCGCACCGCCTCGGTGAAGCCGCAGCTGATCGCCTCGTCCGGCACCTCGAACTTCTCCCAGGTCTTGGTGCGCCCGGCGCGGATCTCCTCCAGCGCCTTCTCGGCGAAGTGCAGCGCGCACGCGGCCGCGTAGGCCTGGAAATAGGTCCGCGCCCGGTTCCGTTCGAGGGTGTTGCTCCACTTCGGGATCTTCCACTCGAACGTGACCGGCGGCTTCAGCGCGGTCTTCGGCAGCTCGATCACGACACTGTGACCGGTGGCCTTGACGTATCCGATGTCCACGAGTCCGGACAGCGCCGTCGACCACAGCCGCGCGATCGGCCCGCCGCCGGTGTCCAGCGCCAGGTAGTCCTTGCCGTCGTACCAGCGCGGCGACATCACCCAGCTGTACTTGTCCTCCAGGTCCCGCTTGGCCGGCCGCGGGTTCGTGTGCTGGTTCCACGGGTGCCGCGGATCCACCGGGTTGCCCAGCGGGTCGTGCGTGACGAAGACCTCCTGGTCCTTCCAGTCCTCGTAGTACGAGCTGCCGAGCAGGATCCTGATGCCGAGGTTGATGTCCACCAGGTCGTTGGTGACCAGCTTGCCGTCGACCACGACGCCCGGCGTGACGAACATCTTGCGACCCCAGTCGCTCATGTCCGCGTAGGAGAAGTTGCAGTACTCCGGGTCCTGGAACGAGCCCCAGCAGCCCAGCAACGTCCGGCGCAGCCCGACGTTCTCGTACCCGGGCAGCGCCTCGTAGAAGAAGTCGAACAGGTCGTCGTGCATCGGCACGACCGCCTTCATGAACTCCACGTAGCGCATCAGGCGGGACATGTAGTCCGTCATCAGCTGGATGGTCGCGACCGTGCCCACGCCGCCGGCGTACAGCGTCGAGGGGTGGACGTGCCGGCCTTCCATCAGGCAGAACATCTCCCGCGTGGACCGGCTGACCTGCAGCGCCTCGCGGTAGAACTCGCCGCTGAACGGGTTCAGGGCGCGCATGATGTCCGCGATCGTCTTGTAGCCGTGCGCGTCGGCGTGCGGCGCCGGGGTGTTCTCCGCCTTGGCCAGCACCGAGGGGTTGGTCTCCTTGACCATCCGCTCGCAGTAGTCCACGCCGACCAGGTTCTCCTGGAAGATGTTGTGGTCGAACATGTACTCCGCGGCCTCGCCGAGGTTCACGATCCACTCGCCGAGGTGCGGCGGCTTCACGCCGTAGGCCATGTTCTGCGCGTAGCAGGAGCAGGTGGCGTGGTTGTCGCCGCAGATGCCGCAGATGCGGCTGGTGATGAAGTGCGCGTCGCGCGGGTCCTTGCCCTTCATGAACAGGCTGTAGCCGCGGAAGATCGACGAGGTGCTGTGGCACTCCGGCACCGTCATGTTCTTGAAGTCGATCTTCGTGTAGATGCCCAGGCTCCCGACGATCCGGGTGATGGGGTCCCAGGCCATTTCCACGAGGCCGTCGGCGGAGGCTTTGGCGCGCTTGTTCGTGGTGGCGGTCATGTGGTTCGTCCCCTCGGGGGTCGTCCGGGTTTTCGGGATGGAGTCGGGATCGGAGTCGGGATCTTCGGGATGGAGTCGTCGTGGAACTCCGGCCGCCTACCAGGTGCGCTTCGCGCCGGTGGTCAGCTTCTCGCCGGTGTGCCGCCACTTCGGCTCGTGGTCGGCGCTGTCCTCGGTGAAGTGGCGCAACTTGCGGATCACCTTCCCGTAGGCGCCGGAGGCCAGGGTCGACACGGTCGCGCCGGGCGGCTCGTCCATGAATGGCATGAACTTGTCCGGGAAGCCGGGCATCGTGCACCCGATGCAGATCCCGCCGACGTTCGGGCAGCCGCCGACGCCGTTGATCCAGCCGCGCTTGGGCACGTTGCAGTGCACGACCGGCCCCCAGCAGCCCAGCTTCACCAGGCAGGTCGGGGTGCCGTACTCGCTGGCGAACTGGCCCTGCTCGTAGTAGCCGCCGCGGTCGCAGCCCTCGTGCACGGTCGCGCCGAACAGCCACTGCGGGCGCAGCTTGTCGTCCAGCGGGATCATCGGCGCCTGGCCGGTGGCCTGGTACAGCAGGTAGGTGATGGTCTCGCTCAGGTTGTCCGGCTGGATCGGGCAGCCCGGCACGCACACGATCGGGATGTCGGCCTTGGACTTCCAGTCCCAGCCCAGGAAGTCCGGGACGCCCATCGCCCCGGTCGGGTTGCCGGACATCGCGTGGATGCCGCCGTAGGTCGCGCACGTCCCGACGGCCAGCACCACGGTGGCCTTCGGGGCCAGCCGCGTCACCCATTCGGCGGTGGTGATCGGCTGACCGGTCCGCGGGTCGGTGCCGAACGCGGCCCAGTAGCCCTCGTCCTTGATCGCCTCGTTCGGGATCGAGCCCTCGACCACCAGCACGAACGGCTCCAACTCGCCGCGGTCGGCCTTCCAGAACCACTCCAGGAAGTCGTCCGCGCCGCCGGTCGGGCCGCACTCGTAGTCGATCAGCGGCCAGTGCACCGCCACTTTCGGCAGCCCGGGAAGCGCCCCGAGCGCGATCTCCTCGATGCTCGGCTGGGTGGCCGCCGTCAGGGCGACCGAGTCCCCGTCGCAGCTGAGTCCGGCGTTGATCCAGAGCACGTGGACCAGGGTGTCCTCGGCGAGGACTGCTTCGGCTGTCGGCATGATCGCCTCCGGTTCGCAAAGACGGTCCGTGCCCGGCACGGACCGACGCGAGGTCCAAGCTACGAAGGTTCGGGGTGGTTCGCCCGCTATTGATAGACCATGAGGATCACCGCCGGCGGGTTCGGAAAACCGGAAATGACGCGGATCCGCGTCCGCGTCGAAGGGGTCGTGCAGGGCGTCGGGTTCCGGCCGTTCGTGTACGGCATGGCGTCCCGCCTGGGCCTGGCCGGGTTCGTCGGCAACGACGGCCGGGGCGTGCTGATCGAGGCGGAGGGAGAGGCGGCGGCGCTGGACTGTTTGGTGGACGCGCTGTCCTCGCAGGCGCCGCCGCTGGCTCGGGTCGAGCGCGTGATCGTCGAGCGTGTCGACATCGACCCGGCCGCCGGCACCGGCCACGGCGGCTTCGCGATCTCGGCCAGCGACCCGTCCGGTTCGCGGACCGTGCTGGTGGCCCCGGACACCGCCACCTGCGCCGACTGCCTGACGGAGCTCGCCGACCCTGGCGACCGGCGGCACGGCTACGCGTTCACGAACTGCACCAACTGCGGGCCTCGCTACACCATTGTCCGCGAGCTGCCTTACGACCGGCCGGGGACGACGATGGCGGCGTTCGCGCTGTGCGAGCCGTGCGAGCGCGAGTACCGGGACCCGCTGGACCGGCGTTTCCACGCGCAACCTGTCTGCTGCCCCGACTGTGGGCCGCGGTTGCGGCTGGTCTCCGCCGACAGCGCACTACTGCCCGGCGACCCCGTGGCGCGCGCTGCCGGCCTCCTCACTGACGGCGCGATCGTCGCGATCAAAGGGCTGGGCGGCTACCACCTCGCCGTCTCCGCGTCGAACGAGGAAGCCGTCAGTACCCTGAGGAGCCGCAAACACCGCGAGGAACGGCCGTTGGCGCTGATGGTGCCCGACGTCGAGGCCGCCCGGCGGCTGTGCGTGATCGACGACGTCGAGGAGGCGCTGCTGCTCGACATCGCGCGGCCGATCGTGCTGCTGGAACGCCGTCCCGACGCTCGCGTCGCCGCCTCCGTGGCGCCCGGCCAGCGCGGTCTCGGCGTGCTGCTGCCCTACTCGCCGCTGCACCACCTGCTCGCTGCGGCCCACCCCGAACCGCTGGTCATGACCAGCGGCAACGTGTCCAGCGAACCCATCGCCTACCGCGACGACGACGCCCTGAACCGCCTCGCGGGCATCGCGGACGCGTTCCTGATCCACGACCGCGCCATCCACACCCGCGTCGACGACTCCGTACTACGCGCCAGCCGGGGCGGACCACTACCGATCAGGCGCTCCCGGGGGTTCGCACCGGCGCCGCTGACGTTGCCGTGGGAGTTCCCGCGCCACGTCCTGGCCTGCGGTCCCGAGCTGAAGAACACCTTCTGCCTGGCCCGCGATCGGCACGCCTTCGTGTCCCATCACATCGGCGACCTGGAGAACCACGAGACGCTCCAGTCCTTCACCGAGGGGATCGAACACTTCCGGCGGCTGTTCTCCGTCGCGCCGGAAGTCGTGGTCCATGATCTGCACCCTGAGTACCTGTCGACCAAGTACGCGCTCGAATGCGACGCCGAGCTGCTGGGCGTCCAGCACCACCACGCGCACATCGCGTCGTGCCTGGCGGACAACGAGGTCGCCGGCCCGGTCATCGGGGTCGCCTTCGACGGGCTCGGCATGGGAACGGACGGCACGTTGTGGGGCGGTGAGTTCCTGGTCGCGGACCTGACCGGGTTCACGCGCGCCGCGCATCTGGCGCCGGTGGCGATGCCCGGCGGGGCGCGCGCCGTGCGCGAACCCTGGCGGATGGCCGCCGCGTATCTCGACGCCGTGTTCGGATCGCAGTGGCCCGACACGCCGACCCTGAAAGCCTTCCGGGCCCGGCACGACACCCGACTCGACCAGGTGCGGAGCATGGCGCGCGCCGGTTTGAACTCGCCCCTGACCTCGAGTGCCGGGCGGTTGTTCGACGCGGTCGCGGCGCTGGCCGGGGTGCGGGACGCGGTTTCGTACGAGGGCCAGGCGGCGATCGAGTTCGAGCAGCTGGCCGATCGCTCCGAGACCGGTCGCTACGGCGCGCGGATCGAGGCGTCGATCGCGCTGTTGGTCCACGGCGCGGACCTGGTCACCGCCGCGCTGGCCGACCTCGGCGCCGGGGTCGCGGTGCCGGTCGTCGCGGCGCGTTTCCACAACGGTCTGGCGGCGGTGGTCGTCGAGGTCTGCGAACGGCTGCGGCGCGACACCGGGCTGGCCGTGGTCGCGCTGTCGGGCGGCGTGTTCCAGAACGTGCTGCTGGTCGAGCGGTGTGTCGCGGGGCTGGAGAGGGCCGGGTTCAGCGTTCTGACCCATCGTCGGGTTCCGCCGAACGACGGCGGGATCAGCCTCGGTCAGGCCGCGGTGTGCGGGGCTCGGGACCGGCTGAGCTGCGGATGAACTCGCCGGCTCGGTTGCGGGCTCGGGTTGTGGGCCAGGTTGTGGGCCGGGTTGTGGGCTCAGTTTTGGGCGAGCTCGGCCTGCACCAGCTCCCACAGCACGTGGTACAGCGTCGTCTGGATCTCCTGGATCCGGTGGACCGAGGCGGACGGGACCGCGAACAGGTGGTCGACCAGGCCCGGCTCGGCCATCCGGCCGCCGTCGTAGCCGGCGAAGCCGACGGTCGTCATCCCGCTCTTGCGCGCGGCGGCCAGCGCGGCCAGCACGTTGGCCGAGCCGCCGCTGGTGGAGACCGCGACGGCGATGTCGCCGGGGCGGCCGACGGCCTGGAGCTGGCGGGCGAAGACCACGTCGAAGCCGATGTCGTTGGACAGGGCCGTGAGGACCGCGGTGTCGTTCGTCAGGCACAGCGCGGGCCGGGCCGTCGCGCCGGGGCCCGGATCGAGGAAGGTGTGGACGACGTCCTGGGCGTCGGAGCTGCTGCCGCCGTTGCCGAACGCCAGCAGCGTGGCGCCTTCGGCGAAGCCGCGAGCCAACGCTTGCGCGCAGGCCGCGAGGTTCTGCGCCTCCGCGACTCCGGTGGCGCGTCGGAGGTCGACGATCTCGGCGATCTTCGCTCGGGCCGAGGCGGCGACCTCGGCGGTCAGCTCGGTGACGGACGCTTCGCCGGAGTAGAGGAAGGGGTAGAGGCCTGTGATGCCCTCGCCGACCGGTTCGGCGCTTTGCGCGGGGTCGGCGGCGTGCGGCTGCTCCAGGAAGGCATGCGTCAGCTCCCACAGCAGGTGGTAGAAGGTGACGTGTCCTTCTTTGACGATGCGGGGGTCGTCGGATTGCACGGTGAGGCAGTGGTCTGCGAGCGCGTCTCTGACGATCTTCCCGCCGGTGCCGGTGCCGGTGCCGGTGCCGGTGCCGGTGCCGGTGCCGCTGCCGCTGCCGACCAAGGCGACCGTGGTCATCCCGAGTTCGCGAGCTGCCAGCAGAGCGTTGGCCACCGCTGGGCACTCGCCGTCCCCTGAGATCCCCAAAGCGATGTCAGCCGGCCGCCCGAGCACCCGCAGCTGGTGCGCGAACACCGCTTCGAGCCCTGCGGCGCCGGCCAGCCCGGTGACCGTCGCCGAGTCCGCGGCCAGCGAGAACGCCGGCAGCGCGCGCTTGCCCACGATCACCGGGTGCACGAACTCGACCGAGACGTGCTGCGCGTCGGTGGCCGCCGTTCCGGTGCCGAACACCAACAGCCGACCGCCGCCCCGGAAGGCTCGCGCCATGGCCAGGCACACCTTGGCGACGGCGTCGGCCGAGCCGGAGAGCCCGGCGATCGGCTCGACGCGGCGAGCGAAGGCTGCGGAGATGAACTCATCTGACTTATCCGGCGAATCGGTCACCATGGTCAACGACCATAGCGGCCCGGATTCTCCTCACCGGCCCGGAGCCACTTCGCCGCGCCAGGCGCCGGTCTCGGTGTTGCGCTCCTCGATGAAGCTCTTGAACCGCGCGGCGTCGACCTTGACCTGCATGGTGTCCAGGCCCACGGCGCTGCCGACGGTCTCGGCCAGACCCTGCGGTTCCCAGGCGAGCTCGACGGTCACCCGGGTGTGCCGGTCGTCCAGGCGCTCGAAGCTGACGTTGCCGGCCTGCTGGATGTCGCCGCCGACGGTCTGCCAGCGGATCAGCTGGTCGGGAAGCTGCTCGGTGATCACGGTCTCGAACTCCCGCCGGACGCCCCCGACCTCAATGGTCCAGTGGTTGTGCAGGTCGTCGAGCTGGCGGACCGCTGCGACCCCGCTCATGAAATGCGGGAAGGACTCGAACTGGGTCCACTGGTTGTAGGCGGTGCTGACCGGGACGTCGACCTCGACGGTGGCTTCGACGGTGCTCATGGATCTGCTCCTCTCCACCGGCGGCGGTGCTTGGCGCGCCGCAGCCGGAACGGTGAAGCGTCCGGCTGCCCGACCTGCGGGGAGTCAAACAGCCCCTTCTCAGGCGGCGGGTATCGGCTTGCCGAGCATGGTGCACACCGCTGCGTTCGTGAGCTGCTGATAGTCCGCGGCGGTCTTCGGGTCGGCGACGCCGAAGATCGTGGTCGTGATGATCGCGACGGTGTGCCTGCCGGTCGCGTCGGTGTACATCTGGCTGGAGTAGCCGGGGGCCTGGCCGTCGTGGCCCCAGACGGTGCCGCAGGGGAAGACGACCTTGCGCAGGCCCAGGCCGTAGCCGTCGCCGCCGGGGTTGGCCGGGTCCTCGGGGATTGTGGCGCGCATTTCCTGGAGCTCGGCCTTCGGGAGGAGTTTGCCGGACATCAGGGCGCTGTCGAAGCGGGCCCAGTCGTCGGCGGTGGAGACGATGCCGCCCGCCGCCCACAGGCTGCTGGGGTTGATCGCGGTGACGTTGACGAAGTCGCCTCGGGCCGGGCCGGTGAAGGAGGTGCCGGCCGGCACGCCCGGCGGCAGGTACGGGGCCAGGTCGGCGGCGTCGGGCTCGTAGCCGTGGGCCAGGTCGGGGTCGGTGTGGTGTGCGCTGGCGAGGTAGGTGTCGTGCAGGCCCAGGGGTCGCGCGATGTCGTTCTGGAGCAGGTCGGCCAGGCTGTGGCCGGTGGCCTTTTGGAGGATCAGGCCGAGCGCTATGTAGTTGGTGTTGCTGTAGGAGAACTGCGCGCCTGGTGCGAACAGTGCGGGGTGCGCGACGCCGGCGGCCAGCAGTTCTTGCGGGGTCCAGTCGTGCGGGTTCTGGCCGACGAAGGAGGCCAGGACGGCGGGGTCGTCCAGGTAGTTGTACAGGCCGCTGGTGTGGTTCAGCAGCATCCTGACGGTGATGGCCGAGCCGTTCGGGATCTGGCCGGGCAGTGATTTCTCGACCGGGTCGGTCAGGGCGATCCGGTGCTGTGCGACCTGCTGGAGGACCAGAGTCGCGACCATGGTCTTGGTGTTGGAGCCCATGCGGACGCGGTCGTCGGCGTCGAGTCGGCCGTCGGCGCGGGTGAAGGGTGCCTGGCGGGCGATCTCGATCGGCTGCGTTCCGGTGCCGCCGAGGCGGACCACGATGCCGGGCGCGCCGTCGTGCACGACCTGATCGGCGAGCTTCGCGAGCTGCTTCGTGCCGGCTGCAGGGGCGGCGGTTGCGGCCGTCGCGGTCGTTGCGGTAGCCGCGGTCACGGCGGCGGCCAGGACGAGGACGGAGGCGGCGGCTCGGCGACGGCTTTTGGCGGTCCGCAAGTACTCGGACATGGTGACGGATCCCTTCGAGAAGACGAGTTCTCAGACAGGTCCAGCGTGTCGTTCGGGGGCTCACGAAACAGTGGGCCCAGACCCCCTCCTGCGGGTGTACCTAAGTACCGGTGCCATCGCCGCCCGACACGCGAAGGCTTCTGCGATATACGTGGTTTGCCAAGGCAGGATTGCAGGGTGTCGAACGCGAGAACCTGGTTGCGGCGGGGGAGCACCCGCCTGCGCAGCCGAGTTCTGGTCTCGATGGTGGCGGTGACGGTGTGCGGCGTTCTGCTGTTCACGCTCCCGCTGGCCTGGGCGCTGGCCGAGGTCTACCGGCGCGGCGCGGTGGTGATGCTTCAGCGCGACGCCGTCTGGGTGGCCGCGGAGGTCGGCGCGCGCCCGACCTCGGGCACCGGGGCCCTGGCGGGTCTCGACGAGCTCTCCCACGATGTCGACGTCGGCCTCTACGCGCCGGACGGCCACCGGATCGCCGGGGAGGGTCCTGCGTCCTCGCTGGTCGCCGCAATGGTCCGCCGCGGCGGGTTCCATCAGGGTGTTGAGGCCGGTCATCTGGCGGTCGCGGCGCCGGTGACGCGCGGCGGCCGGGTCGAGGCGGCGGTGCGGGTGTGGATGCCGTGGAACGTCGTGAACGATCGCTGGCAGCGTGCCTGCCTGCTGCTGGCCGGGCTCGGTTCGGTGGTGGTCACGTTGTCGGCGCTGCTGGCCTGGCACCTGGCGCGGCGGGTGGCGATTCCGTTGGAGCGCCTGACCACGGTCGCCCGCGCCTTGGGAGACGGCGACTTCACGATCCAGGCTCCCCGCACCGGGATCCGCGAGGCCGACGTCGCCGGGCAGGCGCTCGCGGCGACGGCGCGCAGGCTCGGCGAGGTGCTGGAGCGCGAGCGGCGGTTCACGACCGCGGTGTCTCACCAGCTGCGGACCCCGCTGACGGCCCTGGTGCTCGGTTTGGAGGCGGCGCAGACGGTCGGGGAGGACGTTCGCCGCGAGGCGGTCGCGACGGCGTTGCGGCGGGCCGAACACCTGGCCGAGACGGTGGAGGAGCTGCTGCGGCTGGCCCGGGAGACGCACGGCGGCGACGTCGCCGTGGACGCGGCCCAGGTGGCCGAGCGGGTGGCGGAGCGCTACCGGGTCGCGGCGGCGGAGGCCGGGCGGCCGCTGGTGGTGCGGTGCGAGCGGGGACTTGAGCCGGTGCGGGTCGCGGAGCCGGCGATCGCGCAGATCATGGGGGCACTGCTGGACAACGCGCTCGTTCACGGCCGCGGCGAGATCCGGGTCAGCGTCGTGGACGTCGGCACCGGCGTGGCGGTGGAGGTCGGAGACGACGGCCCGGGTTTGTGCGGCGACGATGACGACGCTCCAGCCTTTACCAATCACTCTCCCGGCCCCCGGCACGGTATCGGCTTACCACTGGCCCGCTCACTGGCCGAAGCCGAAGGCGGCCGTCTGGTCGTGCGCCGCGCCGGCCCCCGACCGGTGTTCAGCCTCCTGCTGCCGCTTCAGAGGTCCACCCCCGTCCCCGACATCGCCGGCGCGACCACGTCCGCAGTCCTCCCCATCGGCGGGAACTCGTAGCGGTAGCCCCTCCCGCGCACCGTCGTGATGATCTGGTCGGTCTCCGGCGTGGCGTCGGACAGCTTCCGCCGCAGAGCCGAGACATGCACGTCGAGGGTCTTCGTCGACCCGAACCAGTGCTCGTCCCACACCTGCGCCATCAGCTCGGTCCGACTCACCACGGCCCCGGCCTGCTCGGCGAGGATCAGCAAGAGGTCGAACTCCTTCGGGCGCAGCGTCACTTCGTGGTCTGCGACGTGGACGCGCCGCGAGCGGGTGTCGATCCGGACCCGGCCGAGCTGGATGACCGGCAGCCCGGAGGTCGCCTGGCGCCGCCGCAGGTGCGCCCGGATCCGGGCCAGGAGCTCGGTGAAGCGGAACGGTTTAGTCAGGTAGTCGTCGGCACCGGCGTCCAGGGCGACGACCACCTCGAACTCCTGGGTGCGCGCGGTCAGCACGACGATGACGCTCTCCACCGGCAGCGTGGCGCGCAGCCGGCGGCACAGCGCCACGCCGTCGATGTCCGGCAGGCCCAGGTCGAGCAGCACCAGGTCCGGCTGGCGGTCGCGGACGTGCGCGACCGCCCCGGCCCCGCTGGTGACCAGGTCCGCGTGGTAGCCGTGGCCGGTGAGGGCTTGGCGGAGCTCCTGGGCGATGTCCACGTCGTCCTCGACCACCAGCAGATCAGCGCTCGTCATTGTCATACCGTCCATTACACCGCCAAGCGACACAAAACCACGCTGGCGGAGAGTTAACGATCTTTAACCTTCCGCTGAGAATCCCCTCGCAACAACCTCCGTACGGTGGAGGAAAAGCCCCATCCCCCTGACACCACCAGGAGCCCCCATGACCACGAAGCCCCCGCCCCCGCCCGGCCCGCCCGGAACACTCGGCCCGCGCGGAACACTCGGCCCGCTCGACGGCCTGCTGGTCCTCGACTTGTCGCACGCACTGGCCGGCCCCCACGCCGCGATGATGCTCGGCGACCTGGGCGCCCGGGTCATCAAGGTCGAACCACCCGGCGGCGACGAGACCCGAGGCTGGGGCCCACCCTTCGCCCGCCCGCCCGACCCGGAGGCGTCACCGGAGTCGACCTACTTCCTGTCCTGCAACCGCAACAAGGAATCCATCACCGCCGACCTGAAGACCGACCAAGGCCGACACCTGGTCGAGCGCCTGATCAAGCGCTCCGACGTACTGGTCGAGAACTTCCGCCCCGGCGTCCTGGACCGCCTGAACCTGGGCCCCGAGCGCCTCCGCGAGCTGAACCCGTCCCTGATCGTGCTGTCCATCAGCGGCTTCGGCCACGAAGGCCCCCAAGCCGGCCGCCCCGGCTACGACCAGATCGCCCAAGGCGAGGCCGGCCTGATGAGCCTGACCGGCGAACCCGGCACCCCGACCAAGACCGGCGTCCCGATCGCCGACCTGCTAGCCGGCATCTTCGGCACCTGCGCCACCCTGGCCGCCCTCATCGAGCGCCAGAAGACAGGCCACGGCCGCACCGTCCGCACCTCCCTCCTGTCCGCGATCATCGGCATCCACAGCTTCCAAGGCACCCACTGGACCATCGCCGGCCAAACCCCCGAACCAACCGGCAACCAACACCCCGCAATCGCCCCCTACGGCCTCTTCCACTGCGCCGACGCCGACATCCAAATCGCCGCCGGCAGCCAACCCCTCTGGCGCGCCCTGGCAACCACCGTCGGCATCAACCCCGACGACCCCCACTACGCCACCAACGCCGACCGAGTCCGCAACCGCCCCCAACTCCAAGCCGACCTCCAAACCCACCTGGCCCACCAAAAAGCAGACCACTGGCTCCACCACCTCACCGCAGCCGGCATCCCCGCCGGCCGCATCCGCACCCTCCCCGAGGTCTACACCTGCGAACAAACCCGCCACCAAAACCTCACCATCAACGTCACCCACCCCACCCTCGGCCCCATCACCCTCCCGGGCCCACCCTGGCGCCTCGACGACCAACCCCCCACCCACCACGCACCCCCACCAACCCTCGGCCAACACACCGAAGCCATCCGCACCTGGCTCAACACCCTCGACGAACCAGCCGCGAACGAACCCGCAGCCTCCAACACCAGCGCCGCACAGGCACGCACCGCGCGGCTCCCGCCAGCCGCCACACCCCTGGCTGCTGACCATCTGACCCCTGCGCACTCGACTGCCGCGCCGCTCCCGCCAGCCACCACACGCCTGGCCCCCGAACAGGTGGTTGCCGCGCCCCCGACAGCTGTTCACCTTGGCGCCAACGCCTCCGTGCACGCGCCGATCGCTGCCGCGCTGCTCCTGCCAGCCGCCGCCGCACACCTGCCTGCTGAACACTTGGCCGCCGCGTCTCTGTCGGCTGTGCGCCCGAGCACCGACATCGCAGTGCACGCTCGGGCCCCTGGCACGCCGCACCTGCCAGCCGCTACCTCCTCGGCTGCCGCGTACCTCGCCGCCGCGAACCAGCCCGACGAACAGTTGGCCGCCACGCACCTTGCCGCCGGTGTCGCAATGCACGCTCGGGACTCTGGGGCACCGGTCCTGCCAGCCGCCGTACCCTCGGCTGCCGAGCACCCGTCCACCGCGAACCAGCCCGACGAACAGTTGGCCGCCGCGTCCCTGTCGGCTGTGCGCCCGAGCGCCGACATCGCAGTGCACGCTCGGGCCTCTGGCGCGCCGCACTTGCCAGCTGCTACCTCCTCGGCTGCCACGCACCTTGCCGCCGCGTGCTCACCCGCTGAACCGTCGGCCGCGCATCTTGGCGCCGGTGTCTCAGTGCACGCTCGGGCCTACGAGGCACCGCTCCGGCCAGCCGCCGCACCCTCGGCCGTCGCGCACCCGGCCGCGGCGCACTCGGGCACCGAACAGCTGGCCGTTGCGCACCAAGTCGCCGCACCCTCGGCCGCTGCACACCTCACCGCCGCGCACCAGGTTGCTGACCAGCCAGTTGCCGTGCCCCAGCCCACCCCACACCCGGCGAGTGCGGCCCCATGACCGCCCACCGCGTATCCGCCCCCTGCGCTCCGCCGAGCCGCGCATCGAAGGCGGTCGACCCCTACATCCTGGCGCTCCTAGCCTGCGTCGCCCTCGCCGCTGGCTTCCCTGCCACCGGAGTGGCCCGCCAGGCCGCGACCCACGCCGCTGATGCCGCCGTCGCCCTGCTGTTCTTCCTCTACGGCGCGCGCCTGTCCGCTCAGGAGACGCTCGCCGGGCTGCGCCACTGGCGCCTGCAGACCGCCATCGCCATCAGCACCTTCGTGCTGTTCCCCGTGCTCGGGCTGGTCTTGTCGCCGGTGCTGACCGGCGTTGTCGGTGCGCGACTGGCGACCGGGGTGTTGTTCCTGTGCCTGTTGCCGTCGACGATCCAGTCCTCGATCGCCTTCACCTCCGTCGCACGCGGCAACGTTCCCGCGGCCATGTGCGCCGGCACCTGCTCCAGCCTGCTGGGCATGGTCCTCACCCCGCTGCTCGCCGCCGGGTTGCTCGGGACCGCAGTGCGCTTCGACGCCGCGCGGCTGGGCGACCTGGCTGGCAGCATCCTGCTGCCGTTCCTCGCCGGGCAAGCCGTTCGCCGCTGGATCGGGCCCGCCCTCGTCAGTCGACGGCGCCTGCTCGGCTATATCGACCGGGGCTCGATCCTGCTCGTCGTCTACTCCGCGTTCAGCCAGGGTGCCGCCGACGGGCTGTGGAACAGCCTCAGCCCCGCGCGCCTGCTCATCCTGCTGGCCGTCGACGTCGGCCTGCTGGCCGTGGTCCTGGGCATCACGTCAACGATCGGGCGGCTGCACGTCTTCGAGCCCGCGGACCGGATCACCCTGGTCTTCGCGGGCTCGAAGAAGAGCCTCGTCAACGGTATGCCGATGGCGGCGGTGCTGTTCGGAGCGGACGCCGGCTCCGTCGTCCTCCCGATCATGATCTTCCACCAGGCGCAGCTGCTCGTCTGCTCCGTCATCGCCAGACACTGGTCGCACGCGCCGCCGCCACCATCACCGCCGCGACCAACGGCGCCACTAACAGCGCTATCAGCAGCGGCGCGACCGACCACCCCTAAGCGTCGCGCTTCCGAAACAGCACCGCCCCACCAATGATCGCGATCGCCGCGTAAGCAGTGAACACTCCGAACCCAGCCCACGCCGACAACATCGGCACCGCATCCCCGCCGAGCTTGTGAATACCCCAGATCTGGCTCCCGGCCAGGAACGGAATCCACTTGTCGACGTGCACCGCCCAGTCATGCGGCAGGAACTGCGTCATGATGAACGTCACGAACAGCAGCGCGATAGCCGCAGTGATAGCCCCGGCAGTGTGCCGCAACAGCGCGGCAAGCCCGAACGCGAGCAGGCTGCTGACCGCCAGGTAGAGCCCGCCCCCGATCACCGCCTGCAGCACGTGCGGCGCCCCGAGGGTCGTCGACAGATGCACGTGAACCGGAGCCGACGGCACCGGCAGGTCCGGAGACCCCGACTTGACCGGCCCGAAGTCCTGAAGCGTCACGTCATTGAAGAACGTCTGGCCGATAAAGAAGGAGGTGAAGCTGCAGAACAGCCCAGTAACCAGCGCCACCAGCGTGAACACAGTCAGCTTGGCACCGAACACCACACCGCGCCGCGGCATCGCCGACAGCGAGGTCCGGATCATGCCCGTGGTGTACTCCCCGGACAGCGTCATCGCTCCGATCACGACGATCACCAGCTGCCCGAACACGATCCCGAACATCGAGCTGCGCACCGGATCGAACGTCGGCAGGTCGCCCTGGCCGAGGTGGCCGGACTGGCCCCAGGCGAACAGGGTGCTGATGCCGATGGTGACGATGGCGGTGGCCAGCAGGGTCCACGTGGTGGAGCGGACCGAGCGGATCTTCGTCCACTCCGAGCGCAGCGCACCGGAGAAGCCGGCGCGGCCCTTGGCGGGCGGCAGGCCGACGGCGGTCAATGTGGTCATCGTCAGGCCTCGGCCTTCTGCCCGGCGCCGGATTCGGCACGCTGGGCTGCGGGGATGGCGGCGTGGTATTCGACGCTGTCCTTGGTGAGTTCCATGAACGCCTCCTCCAGGGAGGCCTGGACCGAGGTCAGCTCGTGCAGCCGGATCCCGTTGTCGAACGCCAGGTCGCCGACCCGCTCCAGCGGCAGGTTCGCGACGTGCAGGGTGCCGCCGTCGGCGGTGACCCGGCCGCCGGCCGCGGACACCAGCTCGGCCAGCTTCTCGGCGTGCGGGCTGCGCACCTTGACCTGCTGCTCGGAGTTGCGCTCGATGAACTCCGCGACGGTGCAGTCGGCGATCAGCCGGCCGCGTCCGATCACCAGCAGGTGGTCGGCGGTGTGCTCCATCTCGGACATCAGGTGGCTGGAGACGAACACGGTCCGTCCGTCGGCGGCCAGCGCCTTCATCAGGTTCCTGATCCAGAGGATGCCCTCCGGGTCCAGTCCGTTGACCGGCTCGTCGAACATCAGGACCTGCGGGTCGCCGAGCAGCGCCGCGGCGATGCCCAGGCGCTGCCCCATGCCCAGCGAGAAGCCCTTGGACCGCTTGCGCGCCACCTCCGCCAGGCCGACCATCTCCAGCACCTCCCCGACCCGCCGGGCGGGCAGGTCGTTGGTCTGGGCCAGGCACAGCAGGTGGTTGTAGGCCGAGCGGCCGCCGTGGATGGCCTTGGCGTCCAGCAGCGCCCCGACCTCCCGCATCGGATGGTCCACGGCGACGAACGGCTTGCCGTTCACCGTCACCGTGCCGGACGTCGGCGCGTCCAGCCCCAGGATCATCCGCATCGTGGTTGACTTCCCCGCCCCGTTCGGCCCCAGGAAACCGGTCACCTGACCGGGCCGGACGCTGAAGGACAGATCGTCGACGGCGAGTTTGTCGCCGTATCGCTTGGTGAGGCCCGCAGCCTCGATCATGACAGTCGCCTCCCGTTCGGCGGGCGGGCCACGGCGTCGCGCCGGGCCCGGGGCCGACCGTAGTGCCGCCGGGCGGCGGCGAGCGTCCGACTGGGAGGGGAGAGGGTCGTACACCGCGAGGATGAGGGGCGTCATCCTCCGATGTACCGCTGCCGGCTCATGCGCCGAAGCGGTACCGGGTCTGGCTGTAGGGGCTCTTGCCGAACGCGAGGACCTTCACCGGCGCGACGCCGAAGACGAGCACGTCCCCGCTCGGGCTCTGCGGGTCGTGGAACGCGCCGTCGGCGACGTCGAAGTCCCAGTCGAGCTTCGACTTCCACAACGCCGCGAGGCGTTCGAGCCGGGCCCGGTCGGTCACGCGGACGGCGCTGCCCTCGACCACCACGTCCAGGCCCTCACGGAAGTGGTTGGAGCCCGTGCTCAGGACGCAGTGCGCGTTGGACCGCAGGTTCACGGCCTTCTGCTCCAGGGACCCGGTGCAGAAGTGGAGCGCTCCGTCCAGCCAGACGGTCGGCAGCGGCGCGACGTGCGGCCGTCCGTCCGCACGCACGGTCGACAACCAGAACATCTCCGAGCTCGTCAGCAGCTCGGCGACCTCGGCCCAGGGCCGGGCGCCGGCCTTGGGCTCGCTGAAGTCCTCGTTGAATTCCACGGTCGGTTCGGTCTGGGACATCGGTGTCCTCCTGCGCGGGTTCGTGGTCGAATTCGTGGTCGAAGAGGTGCCCGGTCGGAATCCTCCCGCAATCCTGCGACGGCGTCGCCCCGACGCTGCCGTCCGGCGTCGGCGGTTACTCTGAGCGGGTGCTCCGCATCGAGATCGACGGCCGGACGCCCGACGCCGACGACCTGGCCGCCGCGCTGCTCAGCCAGTACGGTCACTTCACCGCGATGCAGGTCCGAGGCCACCGGGTCCGCGGCTTCGACTTGCACCTGGCCCGGCTGACGGCGGCGACCGCCGAGCTCTTCGGCGTCGGTCTGGACACCGACCTCGTCCGGCACCGGGTGCGGCACGCGCTCACCGAGGAGTACGCCGACAGCGACGTGCGCATCCAGGTCCTCCGGCTGAATCCCGCCGGAGGGACCAGAGCCGGGGCTGCCGAAACCGGGGCTGCCGAACCTGGGGCTGCCGAACCTGGAGTTGCCGAAAGCACGGCGCCCGCCGACCCGACGATCATGGTCATCGCCCGACCGCCGGTCGACCCGCCACGCGTCCCGTGGAACCTGCGCAGCGTGCGCTACCAGCGGCCGCTGGCCCACATCAAGCAGGTCGGCGGCAGCTTCGGCCAGATCTACCACGGCCGTGCCGCCGAGGACGACGGCTACGCCGACGCGCTCCTGACCGCCGATGACGGCACGGTTTCCGAAACCTCCATCGCCAACATCGGGTTCTTCGACGGTGCGGCGATCACCTGGCCCGACGCCCCGGCGCTCGACGGCATCACCAAGCAGCTCCTGCAACGCCACGGCTCGGGTGCCGGACTGCTGTCGAAGGCGGCTCGGGTGACCCTCGACGACGTCGCGACCTACCGCGCGGCGTTCGTCACGAACTCGCAGGGTGTGGCGCCGGTCTCGGCCATCGACGGGACGCCGCTGGCTGTCGACGGCGACCTCATGGCGACCCTCTACGAGGTATACGAATCAGTGCCCTGGGACGCCATCTGACATCGCTGGAGTTCGCTCGGCCCCGCCTACTCCCGATGTCCCCGATGCCCCCGCCGCCGCAGCACCCGCGGCGCACCGACATGCCGGGCGAACCCCAGCGCACGCCGGGCATCGTCCAGGCAGGTCCACCGCGGGTCGATCGGGGGGCTCTCGGCCAGGCCGACCACCTGCTTCAGGCTCGCCTGGATCCGCCACCGTTTCCCGCACCGGCAGGCCACGTCGACGTGCGTCCCGGTAGCGGCGATCAGCCAGTCGGTGACCCGATGGCAGCGCGGGCACTCGATCAGGCCCTGGATCTCCCGGCCGTCGCCGGACGGTGCGGATCTGACGTGCGCCCGATCCGCCACGCGCAACAGCGTCGTCGATTCCCACCCGACGGACACGGTGCCTCCCTCATCGGCTCCACTCGTGCGTGTCGAGGACGACTCGACGTTCGCACAGCGGCGGGCTGCTGTCCACCGTACGGTCGTGGATCGTTGGTGGATGGTTATACCGGACGGTTCGGGCGGACATCCCCGGCGCGGCCTTGCGGCCGGGCGGCGCGCGCCGACTAGGATCAGAACTCTGATCAGACGCTCGCAGCGCTCGGCGACGGGGAGAGGCGGTCCGCGGTGGAACCGACGACGTTTCTGGTGGCCGCCGGATTCAAGGCGCTGAGCGCGGCGGGCGGCGCGGTCGCCAAGCGGGTCGGCGAGGGCGTCGGCAAGCCCGCCGGGGAGGCGATGGTCGACTGGATCAGCGCGCACAACGCGACGGCCGCCAAGCTGCTGAAGCGGAAGAAGGCGCTCAGCGACGCCGACGCCCGGGACCTCGCGCTGCTGGTGCTGCGCCAGGTCGACTCCGCGCCGGACTTCGCCGGTCTGCTGCGCGACTGGCTGGCGAACCTCATCGACGCCGAGATCATCGGCCCGGAGTTCCAGCTGCGGCGCGCCGAGCCCGAGTACCCGCCGGAGCCCCGGATCTTCGCCGACCGGGAGGCCGAGCGGGCCGCGATCGTCAACGCCGCGCACGCCGGCGGCGACATCGCCACGCTGTTCTACCTCGCCGGGCAGCCGAACATCGGCAAGACCGAGCTGGTCCGGCACTGGGTGCACCATCCGGAGACGCAGCACTTCGCCGACGGCATCTACTACGTGGACCTCAAGGCCCTGAGAGCCGGTGGCCCCGCGGATCCCGGCGCCGTCGCCGCGCGGCTGCTCTTCCAGATCGGTCTGGCGCCCTCGCTGATCCCGCTGGAGCCGGGCCGCGCCGTCGAGTGGTGGCGGCGGCTCACCCGCGGCCGGAGCCTGTGCGTGGTGTTCGACCACGTCACGCAGCCCGGCGAGGTCGAGCCGCTGCTGCCGGCCTCGGCGACCAGCATGGCGATCGTGGTCGCCGACCAGAGGATCGCCGAGCTGCTCGGCGCCCGGACCGTGCACCACGAACTGCGCGGCTTCGGCCCGGAAGCCGCGACCGAGTACTTCGAGCAGGTCCTGGCGCCCGGCCAGCTCGATGACGACGATGCCTTACAACAGGTGGTGCGGGCCTGCGCCGGCATCCCCGCCGTGCTGTGGATCGCCGCCGGGATCCTGGTGAGCGAGGACGGAAGCACCATGAGCGGCCTGGCCCGCCGCCTGGCCGACGGCGCCGCGGAGATGGACGAGCTCCGCTCCGTCGGCGCGGGCACGATGCGGGTGTTCGACGAGTCCTACGCGCGCCTCTCCCCGGACGCCCAGCAGGCCTACCGGACGCTGGGTCTGCTACCGGACCAGGGATCGGCGTTCGGCGCCGCCTGGCTAGAGGAAGTCTCCGGATTGGGAGCCGCGACGCGGCGGGCCCTCCTGAGCCTCAAGACGCGGTACCTGATCGACGTGGCTCTGACCGGCCCGGACCTGTCGGCCAACCACGTGATCCGGATGCACGCGCGGGAACTGCTCCAGCAGGCCGGGGAGTACTCGACCGCCAGGCACGAGGAGGCGCGCGTAGCCCTCCGTGACTGGTACGCGGCCATGGCTCAGTACGCTGACACGGCCACCTCCCGCAACGATCCCCTTCGCCTGGCGCGAGTGCCCCTGGACGCCGCCGCGAATCCGTTCGCCTCGTCGTCGCAGGCCCTGACGTGGGTCGGGCAGCACGAGGACCGGCTGGTCGGACTCATGAACGAGGCGTTCCTCGAAGAGGAGTACGCCCTGGTGGTCCGGATGGCCGAGGCCATGCAGACCTACTTCGTCAACCGCCGCCCCGGGATGTCGTTCCTCGACGTGTACCGGCTCGCGGCCACCGCTGCGCAGCGCCTCGGCGACAAGCGGTACGAGGCCAGGATGCGCTGCCTGCTCTCGCGTCCGCTCCGCGAAGCCGGCCGACTCGACGAAGCGCAGGAACAGGTCGACGCCGCCGCCGCGCTCGTCGAGAGCCCCGCCGACACCTCCACTGACAAGAAGCTGAAAGCCTCGGTGACGGAGTTCGTCGGACTCGTCGCGCTGGACAAGGGCGAGTCCGAGGCGGCCTACGACCTGTTCGAGCAAGCCCGGCGCGGTCACGAAGAGATCGGCAACGACCGCGGCGTCGTGCTCATGTCGCAGCTGATGGGCCGAGCGCTCACCCGATCGGGCAAGTCCGATCAGGCCGTCCCGATCCTGCGGGAAGCGCTACGGCGGGTCGGGGCGAAGGACGACCGCCTGCACGGTCGGCTCTGGCTCGACCTGGCCGAGGCACAGCTCGACGTCGGCGACGGCGCGGGCGCCGCGGAGGCCGCCAAGAACGCCATGCCGTACCTTCGCGATCAGCTCATGTCGCAGGACATGGAGACGGCGAAGATGCTGCACGCACGGGGACTGTCGCTGTCCGGCGACTGACCGAGATCCGCAGCTCCGGCCCGAGCGGCTGGCGAGCCTGGAACACGACCGCGTGGGCCGCGGCGGCGATGACGCGCGGGTCGAAGCCGGGCGGCAGGCCGTCGGTGACGGCTTCGAACGTCCCCTGGCCGCGCAAGGTGAGGACCACGCGGCCCGGATGCACGACCGCTCGCACGTAGGCGGCGGGGTAGTCGGCCAGGTCGATCTCCGCCTCGGCGGCGGCTCCGGCCTCGCTACCGATCGCGGTGTCAGCATGCTGAATCAGCACCGTCGCCGCACGGACCAGCCGAGGGTTCGGGTCGAAGACGTCCGCCAGCAGCCGGGCCTTGCCCGAGCCGGCGTCCGGCGGCGACCACGGCGCGGGCCACCTGAGGATCGCCACCTCGTCCACGTCGACCTCGGCCTGGAAGTACCACGACGTCGGCGCCGAGTCGGGACGCGACGGTAGCGGCACCGCCGCGGCCTGCCGGCTCCGCTTCGGCGCGGGCAGATCCATCAGGCGGTAGGCGACCGTCGTGATCCGATCCAGCGACCGGCCCTGGTAGTCGAACGAGCGCGCCGCCAAGGCCTCGGCCTGCTCGGCCACCGGCCCCGGAACCCGGCCCGCGGCCTCGATCAGCGCTTCCACCTGCGGCCAGACCGGCTTCTCGGCGGCGAACCCGGCGGCCGTCCCGGTCAGCGCGGCCATCGGGGTGTCCGGGGCGATCTCCTCCCAGCTGAAGCAGGCCAAGGCCGTCGGCCGGCCCAGCGCCGCCGCGTAGAGCGTCACCGATCCGTGGTCGCCGATCACCGCGTCGGCGGCGACGACGGCCGCCCGCCACTCGTCGTCCGGCGACAGCAGCATCAGCCCGCGATCCAGGGCCGGCCGCAGCCAGCGTCGGACCTGCTGTTCGGAATGCCAGGCCCGGACCGCCGGATGCAGGACCAGGGCCACGCGGTAGTCGTCCCACGGCAGGTCGGCGGTGAGCCGTTCGACCAGGTCGGGATGCCGCGCGAACAACGACGCCGGGCCCCAGGTCGAGCTCACGACCACCAGGCGCTCAGGCCCCAGACCGAAGGCGGCGCGGTACCGCGCGCGGCGGTGCCGGCTGGCCAGAAGCCGGTCCCAGCACGGGTCGCCGATGATCTCGGCGCGCGGCAGGGCCGGCGGACACTGCTCGGCCAGCCGGCGCGCGTCGTCCGGGTGCGGCAGACCGATCGCGGCGGGAACGACGCGGCCGTCGTGGATCAGCTGGTCAGGCGCCATGCCCAGCACCGGTGCCGCGCCGCCGGGTGTCAGACGTCTGCTGTGGCCGGCGCCGTGCGGGACCACGAAGACCGGGGCGGACAGGCGGTGCAGCGGACCGTTCGCGCTGGCGGCGAGGGCCAGGTCCCACGGCTCGTCGGCGGCGCGGTCGAAGGGGACGGCGTTCACGCCGGCGGCGGCGAGCTGGTCGGGCACCTGGGTGCCGAAGGCGGAGCCCGCGTCGTAGGCGAACGTCACGCTGACCCGGCGGTCGCCGTCGAGGACCGCCAGCAGATCCAGGACCCGGCGCGTGGCCGGCACGGTGCGCGCGACGGCCAGGACTCGCCGGTCCACGGTCAGGGTCGGACGCGGCACGGCCTCAAATGCCGGTGTCCGGTGTCCGGTGTCCGGTGTCCGGTGTCCGGTGTCCGGTGTCCGGTGTCCGGTGTCCGGTGTCCGGTGTCCGGTGTCCGGTGTCCGAAAGATCATGCATTCTACCCTAGTCGCCCCGCGGGCTCGACGCTGGCCCCCTCCCATCCGGGCCCGTCGCCGCACTGCCATCGGTTGCGCGGACATCTTGCGCCATCAGGGTATTGGGATGCATGTTTTCGGTATGCCCGTAAGGATCCTGTCAAAGCGGGCACAGTCATGCAGCCGTGGATCGCGCGGAATCATCGGCGCTTCGGTGACGACCCGGCCAGGAAACAGCAGGGAGATTCATGTTCCGCATGGTTCGATCAGGGCGTCGCACGCCACGGCGAGGTGGTCTCGTCGCGGTGCTGTCCGCCGCGGCCTTGGCGACGGGGATGTCGGCGACGGCCGCGAACGCGACCGCCGCGACCGCCGCGATACCGCAGACCGCGCTGAAGACCGCACCGAAAACGGCACCGCAGACCGCACCGACTGCCGCCGCCGATTCCGCCACCGGGACTCCGACCTACCAGTCCGTCTGCGGCGTCCCGAAGCCGGGTACGTTCTCCTGCTTCGCGCTGCGCCGCACCGACGTCAAGCAGCCCGCCCACGCGCAGGCGCTCGCTGTCGCCGCCCCGGCCGGCTACGGCCCGGCCGATCTGCGAGGCGCGTATTCCCTGCCGTCCGACGGCGGATCAGGCCAGACCATAGCCATCGTCGACGCCTACGACGACCCGACCGCGGAGGCCGACCTGGCCACCTACCGCCAGCAGTTCGGTCTGCCCGCCTGCACCAGCGCCACTGGCTGCTTCCGCAAGGTCGACCAGACCGGCGGCACCCAGTACCCGCCGCCGAACGGCAGCTGGGCCGGCGAGATATCCCTGGACCTCGACATGGTCTCGGCCATCGCGCCGAACGCCCACATCCTGCTCGTGGAGGCCACCGACCCCAGCAGCACCAACCTCGGGGTGTCCGTGGATGAGGCGGTGGCCCTCGGCGCCAAGTTCGTCTCGAACTCCTACGGCTCGGACTACACCTCCGTCCCCGGCTCCGGCGAGGACCCGTCCGACCCGAGTCAACTGGACCCGTACTACAACCATCCCGGCGTCGCCGTCATCGCCTCCTCCGGCGACTCCGGCTACGGCGTGGCGTACCCCGCGGCCTCGCCGTACGTCACCTCCGTCGGCGGCACGAACCTGACCCGCGCCCCCGGCACCGCGCGCGGCTGGAAGGAGTCGGCCTGGTCCGGCGCCGGATCCGGCTGCTCGCTCTACGAACCCAAGCCCGCCTTCCAACACGACGCCGGCTGCGCGCAGCGCGCGGTCGCCGATGTCTCCGCCGTCGCTGACCCGAGCACCGGCGTGGCCGTCTACCAGAGCGGCGTCTGGAGCGTCTTCGGCGGCACCAGCGTGGCCGCTCCGATCATCGCCGGTGTCTACGCCGACGCAGGCACCCCGGCTGCTGGGACCAGCCCCAACTCCTATCCGTACGCCGCCGGCACGGGCCTCAACGACGTCGACAACGGCACCAACGGCGGCTGCACGGTCGCCTATCTGTGCAACGCCACATCCGGCTACGACGGCCCGACCGGCCTGGGCTCCCCTGATGGGCTCCAGGCCTTCCGCACCGGCCCGCACGGCACGCTGACCGGCACCGTCGAGGACCGTCGCGCAGACCGACCGATCGTCGGCGCCGAGGTGAGCGACGGGACCGACGTGACGCACACCGACTCTCAGGGCCGTTACTCGCTCGCTCTGTCTGCCGGACGTCGCGACCTCACCGTCACCGCGTATGGATACAAGACCGGCACCACGACTGTGAACGTCAAGGCGGGAACCACCGCCACGAAGAACATCGCCCTGACCCAGGTGCCCAGCGCGACCGTCTCGGGCACCGTCACCGACGGCTCCGGCCAGGGCTGGCCGCTGTACGCGGAGGTCAGCGTCGACGGCGACCCCGATCCCGTCTGGACGGATCCGCGTACCGGTTGCTACACGCTGACCCTGCCCCAGAACAGCGACTACACCCTTACGTTCGCACCCGCGACGCCCGGCTATGACGCGGTCACCAAGACCGTGCACGTCGCCCGATCCCCGCAGTCGCTCAACGTGGCGGCGACTGCCGACCCGTGGCAGGCCACCGCACCCGGCTACAAGCTCACCTTGACCGGCTCCACCGAGACCTTCGACTCCACCGCCGCGGCACCCGCCGGCTGGAGCGTGGCCACCGCTCCCGGCACCCCCACCGGCTGGCAGTTCGACGACCCCGGCCAGCAGGGCAACCAGACCGGCGGCAGCGGCGGATTCGCCGTCGCCGACACCAACCAGAACTTCCTGAGCAGCTTCAACACGGCGCTGGTCACCCCGGTGTACGACTTCAGCGGCGATACGCGCCCGGAGATCGCCTTCGACACCATGTGGTGGGACAACCCGTACTACCAGCAGATCGACGTGCAGGCCAGTGCCGACGGCGGTGCCACCTGGAGCACGGTGTGGACTCCGGACTCTGAGATCAACGCCGGCGAGTACATCGTCACCAACACCCACATCGACGTCCCGCTCACCGCCTATGCCGGCAAGTCGGCGGTGCAGCTGCGCTTCCAGTACATCACCACGCGCTATGGCAAGTACTGGGGGGTCGACGACGTTTTCGTCGGCCAGCGCGACTTCACGCCTATCGCCGGCGGCGTGGTCGTCGGGACGGCGCGTGACGCCAACACCGGACAGGGCGCTGTCGACGCTGCCGTTGCCGACCAGAACGATCCGTCGGTGCGGACGCAGACCGTCGCCAACCCGAACGACCCCTATCTGCCGTCCGGGTCCTACTCGTTGTTCGTCCCAGGGCTGGGAAAGCATGTGCTGACCGCTGCCAAGGTCAACTATGTCAGCGCACCGCAGACGGTGAACGTGCGCGCGAACAGTGCTGTCACGGCGAACTACTGGCTGAAGGCGGGGCAGTTGCAGGTCCGTCCTGGCTCGATTTCGGCGTCGGTGGAGCCGGGTGGTCACACTCACAGAACACTGACTGTCACCAACACGGGGAGCGCGCCGGCGACCTTGTTGATCGGGCAGCAGGCCGACAGCGCATCCGCTGCTGCTGTCGTGCCCAACACCGTGCCCAACACCGAGCCCGACGCAGCTCAGGGTGCTCCACTCCAGCGCATCCCGGGTAGTTACCCAATGGGGCACATTGCGGGAGCCCCGCGAGTTCAGGTTCCTGACACAACCCGCGCGGCGCCGACGCAGCCTGACGCGTGGCAGAACGCGCAGTCGTTCCCCGGCGTCGTGATGGACGACGTTGCAGATGCCTACAACGGTCAGCTCTACGCCGGATTCGGAGACGCCGGACTGTCCTTCGGCGACGACACCAGCGGCAATCTCTACGTCCTCAACCCGACGGCCAACACCTGGACCCAGCTCGCCTCGGCCGCCGATGGCCGTCAGGCGCCCGGGCACGGCGTCATCGGCGGCAAGCTCTACGTTTCCGGCGGCTGGACCGCAGCGGGGGACGTCGACACGAAGCTGGAGGTCTACGACATCGCCGGCAACACCTGGACTACCGGCGCGCCGGAGCCCACGCCGTACGCCGGAGCCGGCAGTGCCGTCGTCGACGGCAAGCTTTACCTTGTCGGCGGATGCGGGGCCACAACCTGCGGAGCCACTGACGTCTCCGCCTACGACCCGGCGACCGACACGTGGAGCCACACCGCTCCCTACCCCGAAGCGATCGCCTGGACTTCCTGCGCCGCCATCAGCGACAGGCTCTACTGCGCCGGCGGCACCAACGCCAGCGGCGCGAACATCGCCCACACCTACGTCTACGACCCGGCTACCGACACCTGGTCGGCGCTGCCCGACATGCCGACCCCGCTGTGGGGCGCGGCGTATGCGGGAGCTGACGGCATGCTGGTCGTCTCCAGCGGCGTCACCACCGGCAGTGTCCTGACCAACCAGGGCGAGGCATTCGACCCGTTCGCCGACACCTGGCGCGCGCTGCCTAACGCCACCACTGCCACCTACCGCGGCGCCGGCGCGCTGGGCTTCTACAAGCTCGGTGGCTCCTCCGCCGGCATCTCGCCGACCACGGACGTCGAACACCTGCCGGGGTACGCGGTGGACCCGAGCGCGACCATCCCCTGGCTGAGCGAGAGCGTCACGCGCCTGACCCTGCAACCCCACGAGCGGAGGACGATCACCGTCATTTTGGACGCGAGCGCGTCGCAGAGCGCTGAGTCCGGGACTTACACGGCCGGGCTCGTTTTCGGGAGCAGTACCCCTTACGCCATCCCGTCCGTCGCGGTCACTTTGACGGTCGCGGACAAGGGTTAAGGGGGCCCGGGCAAGGGTTCGACAGCGTCGACGGCGTGTCTGAGCCAGGTCAAGTCAAGGACTGAGTCAGGGCTCGGGCACGTTGTCTAGACCTGTGGCGGGGATTACGTTGCCGCACAGCGGGGCGGCCGGTCTCATCTCTCGGCCGGCCGCCGATTCCCTGTCCAGGACGGAAGGCTCGTGGCTTGCCGCGAGTCCGTCGTCCCCTTGCCATGGAAAGGAGTCCGAGTGGACAAGATTCGCTCGGCGTCACACGTGCGGTCCGGGTGGACCGCACGGCTGGCGGCCCTGGGTGCCGCGGCCGCGCTGGTCTGGGGCGGGTTGAGCGGGCCGGTTGCTGCCGCCACCTTCGCGGCCGGTGCCGGTGCCGGCGCCGGCACCGGTTCGACCGTCGCCACCAGCGCCACCGCCACCGCCACCACTACTTCCGCAGGCACGCAGCAGGCGAAGGACTACGTCGCCTCCTGCGCCGCCCCGACGCACCCGGGCCAGATGGCGTGTCTGGCGCTGCGGCGCACCGACGTGCCGGCGCGCCGGGCCACGGCCGCGCCCGCGGCGGTGTCCGGCTACGGGCCGTCCGACCTGACCAGCGCCTACAACCTGCCGTCCAGCGGCGGGGCCGGGCAGACCGTCGGCATCGTGGACGCGCAGGACGACCCGAACGCCGAGAGCGACCTGGCGGCGTACCGGTCCAACTTCGGGCTGCCGGCGTGCACCACTGCCAACGGCTGCTTCTCGAAGGTCGACCAGAACGGCGGGAGCAACTACCCGACCGCCGACACCGGGTGGTCCGGGGAGATATCGCTGGACCTGGACATGGTCTCGGCGGTGTGTCCGCAGTGCCACATCGTGCTGGTCGAGGCGAACTCGGCGAACATGAGCGATCTGGGGACCGCGGTCAACCAGGCCGTGGCTCAGGGTGCGAAGTTCGTGTCCAACAGCTACGGCGGTTCCGAGGACAGCTCGGACACGTCCTCGGACTCGAGCTACTTCTACCACCCGGGCGTGGCGATCACGGCCAGCACCGGCGACTCGGCCTATGGGGCGGAGTACCCGGCGACGTCGCAGTATGTGACGGCGGTTGGCGGGACGTCGCTGACGCGGGGCGGCGGGAGCCGTGGGTGGAGCGAGTCGGTCTGGGAGACCAGCGCTACGGAGGGCACCGGCTCAGGGTGCTCTGCGTACGACCCGAAGCCGAGCTGGCAGCACGACAGCGGGTGCTCGCGGCGTATGGAGGCTGACGTCTCCGCGGTGGCCGACCCGGCCACGGGCGTCGCGGTCTACCAGACCTACGGCGGCTCGGGATGGTCGGTCTACGGCGGCACCTCGGCGGCCTCCCCGATCATCGCCTCGGTGTGGGCCCTGGCCGGAGCGCCGAACGCCGGCGATGTGGCGGCGCAGTACCCGTACAACCACACCGGCAGCTTCAACGATGTCACGAGCGGTAGCAACGGCTCGTGCTCGCCGGCGTACTTCTGCACCGCGGAGGTCGGGTACGACGGGCCGACTGGTTGGGGCACGCCGAACGGGACCTCCGGGTTCAGCTCGGGCTCGACCGCCGAGACGGTTTCGGTGACCAACCCGGGGAGCCAGAGCACGTCGGTTGGCGCGGCGGCTTCGTTGCAGATCTCGGCTACGGACTCGGCGGGCAAGTCGCTGACGTACACGGCGACGGGTCTGCCGACGGGGCTGTCGATCAGCAGCAGCGGCCTGATTTCCGGGACCGCGACGACGGCGGGCACCTACTCGGTGACCGTGGTCGCGAACTCCGGCACGGCGAAGGGCTCGGCGGCGTTCACGTGGACGGTCGCGGGATCGGGCACCGAGACGGTGTCGGTGACGAACCCCGGAAGCCAGACGGGGACGGTCGGGACCGCGGCGTCGCTGCAGATCTCCGGCAGCGACTCGGCGGGCAAGTCGCTGACGTACACGGCGACGGGCCTGCCAGCGGGGCTGTCGATCACCAGCAGCGGCCTGATCTCCGGCACCCCGACCACGGCCGGCACCTCCACGGTCACGGTGACCGCGAACTCCGGCACGGCGAAGGGGACCACGAGCTTCAGCTGGACTGTCAGCGGCACCTCCGGCGGCTGCACCGGCCTGACGGCGTGGAACGCGACGACGTCGTACGTGCCGGGGAACGTGGTGTCGTACGGCGGGCACAAGTACACGTCCACGTGGTACTCGACCGGGGCTACGCCGGGGGCGCCGGCTTCTTGGGCGGTGTGGGCGGACAACGGGGCTTGCTGAGGGCGTGGTGAGTGCGGTCTCGGTGATGTGAGGTAGGCAGGTAGGAGGGCCAGGCCGGATGATCTCCGGCCTGGTCTTTCGGCGCTCCCGGATGCGGTTTGTCCGTGGTTTTACAGGCTATTTTTACGGCTTCGCCTAAGGTTTGGTGACCTCGCGGGGGGACGCAGTTCGGTTGAGCGACTCATTTCGCGCTGGCGGCTGGCGGTTGTCGTGAACACGACCGCGCGGCGGTCCGACTCGCGCTGCGGTGCGCTGGCGGCTGGCGGCTGGCGGCTGGCGGTGTCGGTGTCGGCGGTGCGTGCTATATCTACGTATAAGGGGCGATAATGCCCTAGCGAAATGCCGTCACGCCGACCCGCACACCAGGGCTGCGCTGGCGACCGGCGGTTTTCGCGGACACGATCACGCGGGGTCCGACTCGCGCTGCGATGCGCTGGCGGCTGGCGGTTTTCGCGGGCAAGAGCACGCGTGGGTCCGAGTCACTGCGCACACGTCATGTGGGCGGCCGTCTGCCGCGTTTGGTGGGCGCCAGAGGCCTCCGGCGGGCGCTCTACAGCGAGGGGGCGACCCGCGCGACCTGCTGTTTGGCGGCGGCCCGCGACTGTTCGGCTTGCCATCACGCTGTTGCCTGCGCCGCGCTGCCTGCCAGCGGTGCTGCTTGTGGTCGCCGAGGTTCTGGGCCCCTCACCGCGTCGTCGCCGTAAACGGAACCAGCCCGGTCCGGCGGTATCAAGCCGCACCCCTGCTGCTGGGGTCCAGCCGCGTCCGGCTTGACACCACCGGCCCGGCCAGGTTGGCTTCGCCCGTCGACGCGGCGAGGGACCCAGAACCAACACCCCACATGGTCCTTCGGACCCCCTCACCACACCACCGGCCGCGCTCGACCGTCACCAACCGCAGCCGCTACGGCACTGCTTCTTCTCGGAATCAGTCGCGGGGCCGCGGCAGCACACTCGTCGTCGCCGCTCAGCTCGCTCAGCCGCAGTCCCGCCACCCCTCACACCATCGACCGAGGCCCCGGCACCTGGCTGCGTCCCGCCACCTCCTCGATCCGGCGGCGGTCGAACAGCCGCTCCGCGAACGATCGCTGCCATACGAACCGGCCCCCGTCGAAGCCTCCGTACTCGTCCAGATATCCGGTGTCCTCGGGGCGGAAAGCCTCCACCGCCTCGGCCGACACCACCTCCGGGTACAGCAGTCGCGTGTGGTGCAGCGAGTAGAAGGCGCTGCGCTCCACTCCGAACTGCGCCACGCGTTCGCGCAGTCCGTCTAGGTAGTCCGGTGGGGCTTGGCGGATCAGGTGTGCCAGGTCCAGGAAGTTGCGGACGAGGAGGTCCTTGCCGCTCTCGATGTAGTAGAACAGTGTGGCGCGCAGGTGGATCTGGATCAGTGAGTCCAGCATCTGGTCCGACGGGTGGAGCATGCGCGAGGGCTCGCCGTACAGGGTGGTCGGGATGCTGCGGGTGAGGAAGTCCTCTGCGTCGTCCTTGATGCCCAGCATCGGTTGGAAGAGGCTGAACATCGTCGACACCAGGTAGGACTCGACCACGTCGCGGTCGCCGAGGCGGGCGTAGGGCAGTGAGGTGTTCGTCAGGTTCATGCGCCAGTACAGGACTGTGCGGCGGTCGAAGGGGACGATCGATGAGCCGTCCGCCGACAGTTCGCCCATCTGCAGTCCGAGGCCTGCGGCCAGTTTTTCCCACGTCGGGTAGTCGTCGCGGCGCATGAAGACGTCCAGGTTGGAGATGCGGCGTAGCGCCGGGTCGTGGTAGACGTGCTCGCCGAGGACCGGGCCCTTGCGGATCAGGTATTCCAGCCCTGAGTCGTTCAGCGTTCGCAGTACCAGGGCGTACTCCTTGGCCAGCATCTCGTTGCGGCGGCGGCTGCCTTCGTAGACGTCGGAGTAGATCCAGCGGTACGGAATCAGGGGTTTGCCGTCCTCGCTGTGCGTCAGCCGGTGCCGGGTCAGCTGACGCGCCACGATCGGCAGTACCTGGTGCCGGGCCGCCTGGTCGATGAACTCGCCCCACTCCAGGTCCGCGCGGTGCTCGGTGAGGAAGGCGCGGATCGTCGCGCGGTCGGCCGGCGTCAGCTCCGGGCGGGCCAGGGCGACGATCAGCTGGTGTTCGGGACGCGGCCAGGCGGACGGGCCGAGTGGGCCGAGCGAGCCGCCGTCGAGCGGGCCGTCGCCAAGCACGCCGTCGCTAAGCGAGCGCTCTTCGCCGATGTCGGTCATCACGGAACCATCCTCTGCGGAGTCGGGTCGGTCGGCGTCGTGTGCGCGAACTGCGCCGCGTGCAGGCGCGCGTACGCCCCCTCGGCGGCCAGCAGCTCGGTGTGCGTGCCCTGCTCGACGATCGCGCCGTCGGTCATCACCAGGATCACGTCCGCGTCCTGCACCGTCGACAGCCGGTGCGCGATGACGAAGCTGGTCCGTCCCTCGGCCAGCCGCGTCAGTGCCTCCTGGATCAGCAGCTCGGTCCGGGTGTCCACGGAGCTCGTGGCCTCGTCCAGTAGCAGGATCGCCGGATCGGCCAGGACCGCGCGGGCGATGGTGATCAGCTGGCGTTCGCCGACGCTCAGGCCGGTGCCCTCGGCGTCGACGACGGTCTGGTAGCCGTTCGGCAGGGTCCTGATGAGGTGGTCCACCCGGGCGTCGCGCGCCGCCTGGCGGATCTGGTCGGCGGTGGCGCCGGGGCGGCCGTAGCCGATGTTCTCCTCCACGGTGCCGTGGAACAGCCAGGTGTCCTGTAGCACCATGCCCAGGCGCGAGCGCAGTGCGTCGCGGTCGACGTCCCGGATGTCGGTGCCGTCGACGGTGATCCGGCCGGCGGTGATGTCGTAGAAGCGCATCAGCAGGTTGACGAGAGTGGTCTTGCCCGCGCCGGTGGGTCCGACGATCGCCACCGAGCGTCCGGGCCGGACCGTGAAGCTCAGGTCCTCGATCAGCGGGCGGTCGGGGGAGTAGCGGAAGGAGACATTCTCGAAGCTGACCAGGCCCTGCACCGGCTCGTGCAGCTGTGCCGAGGAGTCGCGGTCCTCCTCCGGCGCGGCCAGGAACTCGAAGACCCGGTCGCTGGAGGCGACTCCGGACTGCACCAGGTTCGCCAGGCTCGCCACCGCCATCAGCGGCTGTGTGAACTGCCGCGAGTACTGGATGAAGGCCTGCACCTCGCCGACCGACAGCGCGCCGGAGGCCAGCCGGAACCCGCCGACGACCGCGACGACCACGTAGCTGGCGTTGCCGATGACCGTGGTGACCGGACCGATCAGCCCGCTCATGAACTGCGCGCGCGCAGAGGCCTGATACAGGGCCTCGTTCTCCTCGCGGAAGCTCGCGACGATCTCCTGCTTGCGGCCCAGCAGCTTGATCAGGCTGTACGCGCTGTACGTCTCCTCCACGCGCGCGTTCAGCGTCCCGGTGATCTTCCACTGCTCGTCGAACCGGCGCTGCGCGCGAGCGCCGAGCACCTTGGTCAGGTACATCGACAGCGGTACCGCGACGATCGCCACCACCGACAGCAGCGGCGAGATCCAGAACATCATGCCCAGCACGCCGACCAGCAGCAGCGAGGAGTTCGTGATCTGACTCAGGGTCTGCTGCAGGCCCTGCGCGACGTTGTCGATGTCGTTCGTGGTCCGGCTCAGGACCTCGCCGCGCGTCCGGCCGTCCAGGTAGGACAGCGGGAGCCGGGCGAGCTTGTCGGCGACCTCGGCGCGCAGCGAGAACATCGCCTTCTGCACGACGCGCGTGGTGAGCCGGCCCTGCAGGATCCAGCACGCGCCGGACCCGGCGTACGCGAGCACCGCCGCCACCAGCGTCCAGGCCAGGTCGCTTCCGTGCCTGCCGTGGAAGACCAGGTCGGTGGCGTGCCCGAGCAGCCAGGGCCCGCTCACGTTCAGCGCGATGCTGCCGACGCCGAGCGCCGCCACCCCGGAAAGCCGGCGTTTCGGGCCGAGCAGCCCGTACATGCGCCGGGCGGACTGGCGGAAGTCCGCGGGCGCCTCGATCGTCTGCTCCGTCACGCTCCGACCTCCGTCACGATCCGACCTCCGCCTCGGTCGCCGCCGCGCCGAGCTGCGAGCGAACGATGTCCCGATAGACCTCGTTGGTGCGCAGCAGCTCCTCGTGCGTACCGATGCCGGCCACGCGACCGGCGTCCAGCACCACGATCCGGTCGGCGGCCCGCGCCGTGCTGGCCCGCTGTGCGACGACCAGGACCGTCGAGCCCGCCGTCTCGATCGCCAGGGCGCGGCGCAGCGCGGCCTCCGTGGCGAAGTCGAGGGCTGAGAAGGAATCGTCGAACAGGTACACGGCCGGCCGCCGCACCAGAGCCCGGGCGATCGCGAGCCGTTGCCGCTGCCCGCGCGAGAAGCCGGCACCGCCCTGCGTGACCGGTGCGTCGAGACCGGCGGGCTGAGCGGCGACGAAGTCCTCGGCCTGCGCCGTGCGCACCGCGTCCCACAACTCCTCGTCGGTCGCCTCCGGTCGTCCCATGCGCAGGTTGGACGCGATCGTCCCGGACAGCAGGTAAGGCTCCTGAGGTACCAGCGTCACGTGCGCCGCCAACGTCTCGGGCGCCAGTGCTCTGACATCCTGCCCGCCGATCCCGACCCGCCCGTCAGTGGCGTCGATCAGGCGGCAGACCAGGGCCAGCAGCGTGGTCTTGCCGGTCCCGGTGGAACCGACGATCGCGGTCGTGGTCCCCGGCTCGGCGACCAGATCGACGCCGGACAGCACGTGTTCCTCGGCCCCGGGGTAGCGGAAGCCGACGCCGTGCAGCTCCACCCAGCCGGGCCTGCTCACCTCCCGCACCGCATCCTGCGGCGCGGCCACTTCGGGCACCGTGTCCAGCACCTCGGCCACGCGCACCGCGCACACCTGCGCGCGCGGCAGGCCGATGACGAAGAACGCCGCCGACAGCAGCGCGCCCTGGATCATCACCAGATACGTGAGGAACGCCGTGAGCGCCCCGATCCGCATCCCGTGCCCGACCCGGTTCGAACCGATCCACACCGCGGCCACCCCGGCGACGTTCACCAGGTTCACCACCAGCGGCATCAGCAGCGTCGAGACCCGGCCCAGCCGTGCCGAGACGTCGGCCAGGCCGCGGTTCGCGCCCTCGAAGCGGGCCCGCTCGGCCGGCTGCCGGACGAAGGCCCGGGTGACCCGGATCCCCGCGATCTGCTCGCGCAGCACCCGGTTCACGCCGTCGATCCGCTCCTGGAGCGTCTGCGACAGCGGCCGCATCCGGCGTACCAGCGCCGCCACGACCAGCGCCAGCGCCGGCACCAGCGCGGCCAGCAGCCCGGACAGCGCCACGTCCTGGCCCAGCGCCATCGCCACCCCGCCGACCGCCAGTACCGGCGCGGTGACCGCCGCCGTGAGCGCGGCCGTCAGCAGCATCTGGATCTGCTGCACGTCGTTGGTGGTCCGGGTGACCAGCGAGGACACCGGGATCCGGGCCATCTCCGGCGCCGAGAAGTCCTGGACGTGCTCGAACACCGCCGCGCGCAGGTCCCGGCCCATCGCCGTGGACACGCGCGCGCTGAGCAGCACCGCCGCCACCGCCGCCGCGCCCTGCGCGATCGCGGCGCCGACCATCGCCGCGCCGTACCGGAGCATCAGGGCTTTGTCGTGGCCGAGGACCCCGTGGTCGATGATGGCCGCGTTCAACGCCGGCAGGACCAGCAGGGCCACGGTCTGCAGCGCCTGCAGGACCAGGACGGCCCAGATCATGCCGGTGTAGGGCCGGGCGAAGCGGCGGAGCAGTTCGATCACGACGCCGGCACTCCTTCCATCAGCAGCTCGTTCTTGCCGATCGGCGCGCTGCCCGCCAGGCGTGCTCCGGCCGCGGCGAACATCTCCCGGTACTCCTCCAGCGCGCGGTGGCGGCCGTCGGAGAACACCATCAGCTGCAAGTCCTTCAGCAGGACCTCGATCGGGGCTTCGACGGTGTCCACGACCTCGTCGACGACCAGCACCTTGCCGTAGCGCTCCAGGCAGCGGCCGATCAGCGCCGAGGAGTCGGCGTCCGACCAGCTGTGCACGACCGCCGACAGCAGGCACACGTCGGCCTCGCCGGGCATATCGGTACGGAAGTCGCCGGCGACGACCTCGCAGCGTTCTGTGACGCCGTAGCCGGCCAGGACCTCCTGCGCACCGGCGACCGCGTAGGGGAGGTCGACCAGGACGCCGCCGAGGTGCTTGTGCCGACTCAGGATCTCGCCGAGGATCGCGCCACGGCCGCCGCCGATGTCGGCGACGCGCTGCACCGAGCGGAAGTCGAAGGCCTCTGCGATGGCCGCGCCGCGCCGCCGCGCCTCCTCGGTGGTGCGGCCCATCATGGTCTCGCCGACGCCGGGGGTCTTGTCGAAGTACTCGAAGGAGTTCGACCCGTAGTGCTGCTCGAAGGCCGACCGGCCGGTCGTCACCGATTCCAGCAGCCGGCCCCAGCTGTCCCACTGCCAGGCTTCGCCGGCGGCACGCACCCGCGGCCATTGCGAGCCGGGGACGTCGGTGCGCACCAGGGTGCCGCGCGCGGTGAGCTCGAACGTCCCGTCCGGCAGCTCGTCGACCAGCTCCATCGCCCGGCACAGGCGCAGCAGCCGGGTCAGCGAGCCCTCGTGCGCGCCGGCCTTCAGCGCGAGGTCGGCCGCCGTGGCGGGACCGGCGGCCAGCGCGTCGGCGATGCCGAGCTCGGCGAAGACGTACAGGGCCTGGCTGAGCCGGTACCCCAGGGCGAGGGAGCGCAGCGCCTTGGCATCCGGATCCATGGAACCGCCTTTCTCAGTCATCGGACATCGCGGTGTGGGACAGCTTCGGAAAGGCTTCGGTGGCGGGCAGGTCGGGGTTGCCGGCGGCCCGGATCAGGGTCTGCTCCAGGTCGTGCAGGAAGCCCGCGGGCCCGCGCGGTTCGAGGAACCGCCGTTCGCCGCCGAGTCGGAGGTAGGCCTGCTCGGAGGTGTCGTGGACGTGCACGAACAGGTTGGCCGTCTTCGGCGCGTTCCCCGGTGACAGCTCACTGATTCGGGTCCGAGGGAGCGCTGCCTCGATCCCGGCGGCCAGCTCCGACGCCACGACGGCATCGGCGGCGCCGTACCGCTGCCGCTCCAACCGGACGTCGTTGACGAAGCAGTACCCTTCGCTGCCGTCCAGTCCGCGACTCCGAGCCGTCTGCGCCATCAGAGCGTCGAGTTTGCGCGGATCTATCTCGCAGTTCCGCAGCGCCGACAGCTGAGCGCCGGCCGTCTGCTGCACAAAAGCCGAAATCGGCTCATCGCGGACACCGACCCGGAACAGAGCATTGAGATTGAACGCGCCGACCAGGTTGCGCGAGGCGGGCAGGAACCGGGTGGCGACGATCAGCCGCAGCGCCGTCTCCGTCTCGCCGGTGTATCCGGCGAGCACCAGCGCCAGACCGGCCAGGACCGGCGTTCCGGCCTCCACCCCGAAGCGGGCCGCCAGCGAGCGCGCGGCCAGCGCCATGGCGGGGGAGTCCAGGCGGGCCCACAGGAAGTCGGGCTGATCGGCGCGTCCGGCATGCATCAGCATCGGCTCCGGCAGGTCGCCGAGCCGGTCGGTCCAGAAGGCCAGGGCGCGGCGTTCGCGGGCCAGGCCGGTCTCGGAGGCCTCGTACTCGGCCCGTTCCAGCGGCTGCTGCCCGGCCGGTCCGAGCTCCCGGCCGGCCAGGAGGTCCAGCAGGTCCGCCGACAGGATCGGGAAGCTGGATCCGTCGACCGCCATGTGCGAGATCGACGCGAACAACGCCACAGGCGCGCCGGCCCGGGTGACGAGGCCGAATCGGATCGGCAGGTCGCGCGCGTTGTCGAACGGCTCTTGCCGCAGTTGTTCGCCGACGTTCTCCCGAGACGGCGCCGGGCTGCCGTCTTCGTGCGCATATATACGAAGCGACAGCTCTCCGGTCGCGTCGACTTCCTGGAGCGGGCCGTCGGGGCCCTGGAAGTATCGCGAGCGCAGCGAGTCATGGCGTTCGACCAGCGCGGGCAGAGCACGCATGACTCGGTCCAGGTCGGTCCCGGCTGCGAGCTCCCACCACGCGAGCCGGTTCAGGGTGACCGCGTCCGGGCCGAGCCAGGCCAGCACGTCCCAGATCGCGGTCTGGCCCCAGGTGAGCGGACCGGTGCCGGAGGTGGAGCCCTGGAACCGCAGCGCTGCCTCGTTCGCCGGTATCTCCGGTGTCTCGGCTGGTGTCTCGGCCGGCATCTCCGCTGACATCCCCGCCGCCCTCACCGGTGCCCGGATCCGGCAGCCGGCAGCGCCGCCCCGGCCCGGTCGTCGTCCGGATCCACCGCGCGCACGGCCCGGTCCAGCTCGCCGACGATCCACTCCTGCAGATCGGTCTGCTCCCGCTCGGCGGCCTCCAACCAGCGCTGGTACTGCTCGCGGCTCGGTTCCAGCTGCAAGCTCACGTTGCGCGCCGGGCCGCGCCGGCCGGCCCGGCGGGCGTTCGCCTTCACGTGCCGGCGCAGCTCGTTGCGCGACCACTTGAGCCGCACGGCGAAGTCCAGCCAGTGGTCCTGCTCGACCTCCGGCAGCGCCGCGACCTCCATGTGGTGCTGGAAAGTCAGGGTGTCTCGCCGGCGAGACGGCACGAAAGCGCGCGCGACCCAGGCGTAGTTCCGCAGCGTCTGGTAGTCCAGCGTGGTCTCGGTCATGGCGCGCCGGTAGCGGTCCGGGTAGCGGTCGTGGCCGAAGACCAGCCAGTCGCCGATCCACCACGCCGAGGAGTCGCACACCGTCACCAGCCGCGTCCCGATCCGGCACCAGGCCTGCAGGTTCAGGTCCTCGGGCAGCTGCAGCCGGGTCCGGTCCACGACGGCGACCGCCTCCAGGCCGATGCCGTAGCCCCGCACCGGGTCCGGCGGCGGCGCGGGTTCGGCCGGATCATGCGGTTTAGTCGACGCCATGTGCCCACTCACGCGGTGCGATCCCTTCCGGAGGCGACGGTTTCCAGCGCCCGAAGGGACCGTGTCGAACGGGTGAATCAGCTCTCTGATCGGCGTTCGGCGCAGTGGTCCCCGTGAGATCGAGTATGCATCAAACCCCCAACAACGGTCAGCAA
Source organism: Catenulispora sp. EB89 (assembly GCF_041261445.1). NCBI lineage: Bacteria > Bacillati > Actinomycetota > Actinomycetes > Catenulisporales > Catenulisporaceae > Catenulispora > Catenulispora sp. EB89. The sequence continues at coordinate 166,781 of NZ_JBGCCU010000016.1, read as the reverse complement.
GAACCAGACGGAATCTCGAAATCAGACAACTATCCGCACCGGGAAACGCTTCCCGCGAACCCTGAACCGGGGTAATGCGGTGCTTTGCCGACGAACCGGACGACAGGTCGGCGAGCCGGCTCGTCTCGCCGGCGAGACGGGGCGAGCGGGTGTTCGGAACGCCTTGCGGCGCTTCGAATCCGGTGCGGATAATCCGAAGGTCACCAGCCGGACACGGCCGATATCCCGGACGGATACCTTGGTGGCGCCACGGGGCAGGTCCGGCGCTTTTCCGCCGGACCCGGCGCGGCGTTCCCCGATGCCGTCGCGCCAATCCCGCCTTGTCCTCGTCCATCTGCCCTGACCTGCGCCGGACCGGGAGATCTCATGCCTGATTCACTGTTCAGACAAACTGTGCTCAAGACTCCCCAGAAATCCTCGCCCCTGGATTCGTTGCGCCAGGAGATCCTGGATTCCCTGCCCGAATACCAGCAGCACGGACCGACCCATGCCTCCACTTGTTATGTGTGGCCGTCCTCGGAGTGCCCGGTCGGCTGCGGCCACTGCAACTACGCCTCCCCGCTGTCGCTGAACCGCATGACCCGCTACAGCGTGGCCCGCGACCCGGGACCGGTGCTGCGGACCATGAACAGCATGGGCCTGTGGAAGGCCGTGCTCTCCGGCGGCGGCGAGCCGATGGTCGAGCCGGAGTTCTGCGAGCGCTTCGTGGCCGAGATCGACTCCCCGAACCTGGACGAGATCGAGCTCATCACCAGCGCGCACTTCGCCGAGACCGACGAGGAGGCCCGCGCGGCGCTGCTGCGGCTGGTGCAGGCCTGGCGCGACCGGGGGCCGGAACTGGCCAAGGCCCGGTTCACCGTCCGCATCAGCCTGGACTGGTTCCACGCGCAGCGGATCGGCGTGGGACCGGCCGCGCGCGTTATCAGGATCCTGAGCGAACCCGGTCTGGAGGACGTCGGCTGCTACATCCGCTCGGTGCTGCTCGACAACGACCCCACGATGGCCGACCTCGCCAAGGAACTCGGCGGCCACCTCACCGAGATGGACGACTACCAGCAGCGCATCGTGATCCCCGGCGGCCGCACCGTCCTGGCCTACCACAAGAACCTGATCATCGAAGGCCGGATGAACGAGCGCAAGCTGTCCCGGCTGCCGATCAGCGTCCCGACCGCCTCCCGCGCCGACGTGTTCGGCAAACGCTTCGAGAACGCCGGCGGCGAACAGGTCCCGGCCCGCACCTACAACGGGCCCACCGTCGTGCACCTGGACGGCCTGGCCTGCCTGATCGACGACGACGGCAAGGCCCGGATCCTGGAGGGCAACGACCCCGGCCGGTGCGCCGACGTCCGCGACTTCCCCGACTGGCCCTCGGCCGTCTCCTACCTCTACGCCGACCCGCTCACCGTCTTCCTCGTCGACCACGGCCCGCAGGCACTCGCCGCGCTCATGGGGGACGCGTTCCCCGACGCGCCGCTGGCCGCTTCCGACACCAACCAGCTCTATCACCTCACCGAACTGCTGCTCACCACCCCCGAGCGCCGCCTGTACGCGATGCTCCGCGTGCTGGAGATCCACCTCGCCGAGGAGCGCGTCACCGTCGACGCCGCACTGCTCGACCGGGCCTGGCGCGCGCTCGCCGACGACGGCGTCGCGGTCCCGGATCGGAGCTGAGCGGTGGCGACCTCGACGGCACGCGCTGTGTCGGTGTTCTGTGTCGCGGGCCCGCCGGGCGCCGGGAAGTCCACGGCGCTCATCGCACTGAACGCGCGGCATCCGTGGCTGGCCCGGTTCGGCGTCCGCGACTACGGGCTGAGCCTTGCCGAGGCGTCCGACCCGCTCGGCCTGGCGGTGCGCGACAGCCTGCTGCGCGGCGACCTGCTGACCGACGCGCAGGTCCGTCAGGAGTTCGAGCACTTCCTCGCCCGGCTTCCGGACGGCACGGCGGCGGTGGCCGTCGAGGGTTATCCGCGCAGCATGAGCCAGTGCACTGATCTGGCTGCGGCGCTTGAAGGGTTCGGCGTGCGACCAGCCGCGCTCATTGTCGTCGACATCCCCGACGCGACGGCGCGCGAACGCGTGGTCGGGCGGGGGATCTGCACTCGCTGCGGAACCGCCGTCCCGGTGAGCAAGGGCCCTGACTGTCCGGACTGCGGCGGCGAAGTCCAAGCGCGCAAGGACGACGCCGACGACAAACTGACGCGACGCCTCGCGGACTATCGGGCCTGCGATGCGGCGATCCGTGCCGCCTTCGACGAGCCCGGCCGGCTGTTCCTGATCGACGGTCTGCGTGATCCGCAGATCGTGGAGAAGGATCTGGAGACGGTTCTGTCGTCGGGGCGGAGCGCGGCATGGACATGATGACGGCGCGCCGCGAGGCGTTCGACGCCATGGCGGACATCCCTGTCGGCGCGATCGCCGAGGCATCGTTGGCTGCTGCCACGATCACCGTGCACGACTACGGTCTGGACGGCACGGCTGTCCCGGACAAGCTGGTCGAGACGGTGGCCGATCTCCTGGACCGAGCGACCGGGCCTGGCGCCGCAGTGGTCGAGGGACTGTCCGACTTCTTCGATGTCGGCCTCGCGCGGAACTTCCACGAGGCACTGTTCCGGCAGGTCTGGGAGAACTGCGCGTCCCGGTTGGGCGCCGAGCAGTTCGGCCGGCACGACCGGATCAAGGTGAATACGACCTCTGACGGTGCCATCCCCATGGAGCTCTACGGCAGCGAGTGGAGCTTCAAAGACCTGCACAGCGACCGCGACGCGCTGTTGTTCTCCCACCTCTACGGCCCGGTCGCGGGCTTCGACGGCGGTGCGCTGCTGCTGGCCGACGTCTGCGGCTTCATGCGGCATCACGGACTTCGCTTCGCAGACCTCTTCGACTGGTCCGTCGAACCCACGCCGGGCAGCAAGCCGGTGCTGCGCGCCGAGCACGTGCCGCAGGTGCTGGCCGAGGCCGGGATCGATCTCGGCGCGCCGGGCCCGGACCAGATCATCTTCGTCAACAACTTCCCGGACGCCGGAATCCTGCACGGGGTCACGCCGGTCGCGGTCACCGACCCGCAGCGTTACGTCCGCGAGTTCCATCGGTGCAGCGTCAAGCGAACGACCAGGAGCGATCCATGACCGACTCATCCCTGCCGGCCGGCCGCCGGACTTCGATCATCGCCACCCTGGGCCCGGTCAGCGAGAGCCGGGCGGTGATTCAGGAGCTGGTCGCCGCCGGGATGGACGTCGTGCGGCTGAGCATGAGCAACGGCACGCGGGAACGCCATCTGTCCACGGTCCGGCTGGCTCGCGAGGCCGCGCGCGAGCAGGGCCGCGCGGTCCGGTTCCTGGCGGACCTGCAGGGTCGCAAGAACCGGATCGGCCGGCTGCCGGGCGGCACGGAGCAGTGGGACGCCGGGGACCGCGTCGTGCTCACCCGCGGGCCCGGGGACCTGGCGCAGCGGCGGACGTGGATGACGTTCCCCTGGGATCCGGACACGACGCCGGTGGGCACGGCCGTCCTGATCGACGACGGCGCGGTGACCTTGGAGGTCGTCGAGGTCGGCCGGGACGAGCTGCGGTGCGACGTCGTCGAGGGCGGAGTCCTCACCAATGGTCGAGGCCTGACGATCCCCGGCGTCACCGTCTTCCCGCCGGGCCTGTCCGAGCGCGACGCCGACGATCTTAAGTTCGCGGTCGGCCTCGGCGTCGAGACGGTCGCGCTGTCCTTCGCGTGCCGCCCCGGGGACGCCGAGGCGGTCCGGGCGCTGGCCGCCGCCCAGGCGGTCGTCGGCAAGGTCGAGAACCAGGCCGCCGCCGAGCGGCTGCCGCAGCTGGCGGCGGAGTTCGACGGGCTCATGGTCGCGCGCGGCGACCTGGCTGTCGAGCTGCCGTTCGAGGAGGTGCCGTTCGTGCAGCGGGCCGTGCTGGACCAGTGCCGGTACGCGGGCAAGACGTCGATCGTCGCCACGCAACTGCTGCACTCGATGCGGACCGCGCTGCGTCCGACCCGGGCCGAGGTCGCCGATGTCGTCGCGGCGGTCCTCGGCGGCGCGGACGCTCTGATGCTCACCGGGGAGACCGGGTACGGCAGCCATCCGGTGCACGCCGTGCGGGTGCTGCGGCGCATCATCGAGCGCGCCGAGCAGGAGAAGCGGGACGAGGGGGCGGGCTGGTGAACCAGTTCTCTGCGATGGTCGAGCAGGTCGCGCCGGTGCTGAGGGCCAACGCGGCGGTCTGCGACGAGGAGTCGGCCTTCCCGGTGGCGTCGATGGCGGCCCTGCGGGACAGCGGGTTGATGGGGCTGCTGGTCCCGCGCGAGTACGGGGGCCTCGGCGGCGATCTCGCGGCGTTCGTCGAGGTGTCCCAGAAACTGTCCGCACAATGCCTGTCCACGGGCCAGATCTGGGCTATGCACTGCTTCCAGGTCGACGCGATCGCGCGCCACGGCACGAGCGAACTGGCTGCGACCGTGTTGCCCGCCGTCGCGGCCGGCCGCTGCTACATCGCCTCGGTCACCAGCGAGCGCGGACGCAAGGCGGACCTGTTCAGCGCCGCGTCGCCGCTGCGGGCCGACGGCGATTCGCTGCTGATCGAGCGGTCCGCGCCGGTGGTCACCGGCGGAGCCCACGCCGACGGCTACCTGATCACGATGCGCGCCGCCGAGGCCGCCGCCGAATCAGAGGTCTCCTTTATTTACGCCGACCGCGCCGATCTGGTCTGCGAGGTCACCAGCGGCTGGAACGCGCTGGGGATGCGCGCCACGGACAGTATCGGCATGGAGCTCAAGGGACGCGTGCCGACGACCAACCTGGTCGGCGGTCCCGGCGGGTTCGGCGACGTCGCACGGCAGAGCATGGTGCCGTTGTCGCATCTGGGCTGGTCCGCGTGCTGGCTCGGCGCCGCGCGGGGTGCGTTCGAAGGGCTGACCCGGTTCGCCGCCAAGCGCGGCGCCGACAGCCGGACCGACCTGTTCTACGAGCGTCTGGGCCGGGTCCGGATCGACCTGGAACTGCTCAGCGCGTACCTGCGCCGGGTCCGCGAGGAGGTCGAGCTGGCGCGGGTCGACGGCACGCCGCTGGACCACCCGCGGATCCGGCTGCAACTCAATACCCTGAAGATCGCCGCGGCCGAGCTCAGTTTCCAGGCCGCGCACCGGATGATGCAGATCGCCGGGCTGCGCGCGGGCTATCTGAAGGACTCCGAGCTCGGCATCGAGCGGCTGTTCCGCGACCTGCGCTCCGCTGCCCTGAACCACGCCGACGACACGATGACGGTCGGGGTCGGCGCGCTGTCGCTGCTGGACCGCGGCGTGACGCTGATCTGAGGGGGAACCGCTGTGCCGACCTATCTCGTGGACCTCGCCGATCCGGTCCCGGCGCATCTGGCCGACGAACTCGCCAAGCGCGTCTACTACCTGGCCGTCGACATCGACTCGTTCACGCTGGTGCACGTCGGCGATCAGGTGACCGGCGTGCAGATCACCACTGTCGGCGCCGCTGATCGCGATGTCCTGGCCCGCAAGCTCGACCAGGTCAGCCGGGCCGAGGTGCTGCCGCAGCGGATGACGGCCGCGGAGCCGGTGTGGACGTCGCCGCATCCGGCCGTGCCGGTGTCAGGGGTCTATGACTCGTTGCGGGAGCTCGGGGCGGTGGTGGAGATGGGCCCGGGGGCGGTCGCCACCGGGGCGTTGTTCACCGATGTTCTGGATGCTTTGGACCGGCGCGTTCGGGCGATCGCCGTCGAGCGCTTCGGGGCGGTGCAGTATCGGTATCCGACGCTGATCAGCACGTCCGCGCTGCGTCGGGGCGGCTATCTGACGTCGTTCCCGCAGTTCGTGTTGTCGGCGAGCCATCTGTCCACGGATCTGGACGTCTATCGGGAGTTCGCCGACGGTGTCGCAGGGGTCGAAGATCTGGCCGGACTGTTCGAGCGTGGTAGCGCGCACGCCGGCTACTGCTTGGCGCCGACGATGTGCTTCCACACCTACTTGCAGTTCGCCGGCCGCCGGTTGTCGGCGGAACCGACGGTGGTGACGTCGCGCGGGAAGTCGTTCCGTTTCGAGTCGAGGTACAGCCGGTCGCTGGAACGGTTGTGGGACTTCACGATTCGGGAGGTGGTCTTTCTCGGCGACGCCGCGACGGTGGCCCGCCAGCGGCAGGAGTTCCTGGACGCCGCGTGCGCGCTAGTCGAGGACTTGGGGCTGGCCGGGCACGTGGAGCCGGCCAACGATCCGTTCTTCGCCGGGGCCGAGGTACCGACGCGGATGCTGGCGCAGCGGCTGCGGCGGTTGAAGTACGAGCTGCGGCTGCCGGTGGAGGACGGCCGGACGGTCGCCGCCGCTTCGTTCAACGTGCACGGCATGACCTTTGGCGAGTCGTACGGGATCGCGCTGGCGGATGGCGGGACCGCGTACAGCGCTTGTGTCGGCTTCGGCTTGGAGCGTTTCGCGTTCGCCTTCTTCTGCCGGTACGGCACCCGGCCGGACCGCTGGCCCGTCCGCATCCGCGAGCTGCTTGATGAAAGGCACTCATGACTCAGCACACTGCGTCGACTCATCCATGGCCGCAGAGCTTTGACAAGCTGTTCCGCTCCTATCTCACGCTCGGCGAGGGTGAGGAGATGACGGCGGAGCTGAACCCGGCCGAGCGCGGGCTGGATTCGTTGGCGACCGTGGGGCTGTTGCTCGATCTGGAGCAGGCCTTCGGCGTCACGATCCCGGACGATCTGCTCGCGTCGCTGACCAACGCCGACATCGGCGGTTGGTGGGCGCTGTTGGAACGTGCGGGTGCGTCAGCCGAGCCGCAAGCGGATCAGTAGAGGAGATACCGATGACGAGGAAGAGCGGCCGCGAGCAGCATCTGTCGGCCCTGCGAAGCTTGTCGAGTATGCAGCCGCGCTTGCCGTTGGAGCGCGGGGTGGAAGCGATTCGGGCGCTCGGCGCTGCTGAGGCGGCCGAGTTCCTGGATTCGCTGCGGATGCGGACCCTGGTTTCGCGGCGGTTGGCCGATTCCGCCGAGACCGATCCTGTGGTTCGCGAGTGTGTCATTGCTCTGTCGGGCAAGGTCGAGCGGCTGCGCGTCATGCACGAAGTGCTGGAGACGAATCTGCGGCGCGTCGAGGACATGGCTTTGGACCTCGGTATCCCGGTGTTCGGCGGCAAGGGGATCGGCGCGCACACGATGTATCCGGACCGTTCGGTGCGCGACTTCAACGACATCGACCTGTTCCTGCGCGACCGTGCCGACGCCGCGAAGGTGGCCACGGAGCTGCGGGTCGTGCACGGGTACCGATACCAGAAGTACGAGCTGCCGTGGTTCAAGGTCGATCCCCGGGAGCGGGTGGTGTACGGGCAGATCGCGCTGGTCGCGCCGCCGGACCGGCCGGATCTGCTGAACGTGGACATCCACTTCGGGGACTACTCGGTGCGGCACTGCGGGCGGCTCGGGATCGCGGACGCGTTCTGGGCCGACAAGCCCGGGTTCCATGTGCTGGCGGCGGAGGAGAACCTGGCCTGCATCGTGAACAACGCGGCCGGGGACTACTTCGTGACGGCGAAGGACACCAACGACCTGCTGATGGCGCTGTCGCTGCCCGGCTTCGACCCGGCGCACTTCGCGGACCTGCTGCGGGGCGCGCACCTGGACGGCTTCTTCGGCTTCATCGCCGCGACGCTGCGCGCCTCGACGGCGCTGACGGCGGAGCAGGAGCGCCGGCTGCGCGAGATCCCGGTCCGCGCGACGCTGGAGCCGCGACCCCGCCCCGACACCGCGGACTGGAACCGGCGCTGCCTCGGGACGACAGTGCACGCCTTCGCCACGCGGCGGGAGCACGGCGTGGTGTCGGCGGCGCGGGTGGCGGCGGACGCGTACTCGTACTACCGGAAGCGCCTGAAGCTGACGGCGGCCCCGGCCGGCGCGCGGCGCGAGGCGGCGAAGGCGATCGCGCTGAACCCGTGGACGTGCGTGCGGCTGGTGCCGGTGGACTTGGCGCTGGAGCTGGTGGCGGGGCGCGGCGGCGGCTTCGGCCGCGGTGCGGCGACACCGAGGGCCGCGACGCTGGACCTGGACCCCGGTATCGAACGCTTCGAATCACCGGCCGGCACCTACTTCCGCATCGACGGCGAGGTCTTCATCGGCACCGTGGACTACGTGCTCGACGAAGAGGTGATCCGGCAGGCGGCCGGGTCGGTCGGATGATCGACCTGACGGGCCCGCCCCGCTTCTGGTCCCTTCGCCTGGCGCAGCGCTTCGCTCGGTGCCAGGAGGAGGCCTTCCGCACGCCCGAGTGGTGGCGCGGCCCGGCGCCGTTCGGCGAACCGGAGCTGCGCGAGAGGTTGGCCGAGCTGTTCGGTGCGCCGCCGGAGCGGACGGTGGTCACCGGCGGGGTGCGGCAGTTCGCCACGGCTTGGGCGGTGGCGGTGCGTGGCGGTGCGGGCGCGCTCCCGGCGATGGCCGTCGAGGCACCGACGTTCTCTGACATCCCGGAGATCGTGGGATCGGTCGAGGCTCGGGCGTGGTCGGATCTTGGCGCCGCGCCGCAGACCGTTCCGCTGTGGCTGACCAGCCCCTTCCGCAACCCTGATGGCCGCAGCCTCGGCCCGGCCGAGATCAGTGTGCTGACCGACCGCATCGCCGCCGGTACACCGGTCGTGATCAACGAGGTCTATCGCTGGTTCGCGAGCAAGAGGCTCGGCCCCGTTCCCGAGGGCGCGTGGACCGTCACCTCCCTCGCGAAGCTCGCCGGTCCGGGCGTCCGCCTCGGCTGGTTCGTCGCCCCGGACATCGCGTCGATCGCGCGCCCCCTGACCAGCGACGGCCCGCCGACCGCCTGGCAACGTGGCTGGGCTCGCTTCCTGGACGCTCAGACCGTCAATGCCCTGCGATCGGACCTCGTCGAGGCCACGCTCGATGCCAAGCGGTCCTTCCTCCAATACCTCATCGGCACGCCCGAGTGGCAGGGGAACTCTCCGCACCTCACTCTCGCTCACCCGACCATGGACGAGCTGACCGCGCTGCGCCGGCTCGCCGACGAAGGCGTCCAGGCCTCCCCGGGCGCCGCGTTCCGGACGCCGACCGCCGCGTTGCGTCTGGCGTTCTCCGGCGTGACCGTCGCCGAAGCCGCCGACGCTGCGCGTGTCTTCGCGAAGGTCGGCGGCTTCAGCCCGGTGCTCTTCGACTGACCGTCGCAGGTCGGCCTAGTCGTGCCAGTGCGACTTCTTTTCCGCAGTGGCGACGCGGCCGGCGTAGCGCTGCGTCCAGGCCGCGTCGCTGTCGGCTGTGAGGACCACGTCGTAGTAGCCCTCCTGCGTCGGCCACGTCACGACCCGCGTTTCGCCGGGCGCGACCGAGACGTGCCGTGTGTCGCCGACGTAGTCGTTGGCGGTCAGCGTGTACTTCACCCGCTTCGTGCCGTCGTTGTGCAGCGTGAGCTTCACCTCGCCCTGGCTCTTGCCGTGGTGTCCGTTGCCGTGGCCCCGGACCAGATCCACCTGCACGCGCGGGAGCCCGCCGTCGTGCTTGCCGGCCGGCGCGAGCTGCCCGGCGAAGGAGCGTACGAACCCGTCGTTGGCGTAGATCGAGAACGCGTACTTGCCGTCGTTGGCCTTCGCGTTCCAGACGTACGTGCGCGAGTTCTTCGCCGTGACCGTGAACGGCGTGCTGGAGAACGGCTGGTACTTGTCGGGGAAGGCCTGGAAACTCACGGCTTTGCCCGCCGGGCCGCCGGCCAGCGTCATCGTCGCGGTGACCGTGCCCGCCTTCCGGTCCTCCGACAGCGTGGCGTGCGGCTGGAAGCTCAGCGCGCGCGGCGTCATGTGGTCGGCGGTGATCGACACCGGCTTCTCGGCCAGCGGGTCCGGGAAGGTCGCCGGGCCCGGCTGCGGGTGGGCGAAGTCGATGGCGCTGGTCAGGTCGCCGGCGATGGAGCGGCGCCAGTCGCTGATGTTGGGGCAGGTGAACGGCTTGCCCAGCGAGGCCGCCCAGACTTCGAGGAACCTGATCGTCGAGGTGTGGTCGAAGACCTCCGAGGCGACGTGCCCGCCGCGGGTCCACGGCGACACCAGCAGCATCGGCACCCGCGGGCCGAAGCCGAGGGGGTAGCCGCCGGCGTACTCGTGCGCGGTGCCCAGCTCGGGCCACGGCGGGAGCACGTGGTCGAACTTCCCGTCGTTCTCGTCGTAGTTGAGGATGAACAGCGTGTGGTTCCAGATGTCGGGGTTGCTCTGCAGGATGTCGAGCACCTTCTTGGTGTAGCGCTCGCCGTGCATGGTGTCGGCGCCGGGGTGCTCGGACCAGCCGTAGGGGGCGACGATCCACGAGACCGCGGGCAGCGGGTGCTCCGCGCCGGGCTGGCAGGCGTCGTGCAGGTTCTTCAGGACGGCGTCGAGGTTCGCGTCGGAGTCGTCGTTCGGCGTGGTGCTGCCGGCGTAGTAGGCGGCGTTGCCGCGCCAGATCAGGCCGGTGCCGGGCTTCAGCTTGGGGTCGTCGGCGGGCAGGCCGGCCGGCTCGAAGCCCTTGAAGTACTTCAGCTCGTTGTCGCCGTAGTCGCCGATCCAGCTGCTGACGTATCCCTGCCGGCCGTTGCCGCTGTTGTCGGAGTACAGGCGCCAGTCGATGCCGACCTGCTGGAGCTGCTCGGCGACGGTGATCCAGGGGCGCGAGTAGTTGGACTCGTCGGTGTTGCCGGTCTCGCTGTTGGAGGTGCCGCTCCACAGGTACTTGCGGTTGGGGTCGGTCGGGCCGAACTCGGAGCAGAAGTTCTGGTCGGCGATCGTGTACTGCGCCGCGACCGAGTGGTAGAAGCCCATGTAGGCGCTGCTGTGGTAGTTCATGCAGCTGGCGCCGTTGTGCTGCACCCACAGGTCCCACTTGCGGTGGTTCACGTCGCCCCAGGCGCCGTGGTCGTTGCCCCACGCGCCGTCGTCGACCTGCGGCGTCACGACCCGGCCGGCGGCGTCCTTCTGCTGGAAGACGCTGGTGCCGTCCTGGAAGCGCAGCGCCTGCTTGTCATTGAAGCCGCGCACGCCGGGGAACGCGCCGAAGTAGTGGTCCAGCGACCGGTTCTCCTGCATCAGGATGACGACGTGCTTCAGGTCGGACATGTCGCCCTTGAAGCCGCGCGGCAGAGCGACCCGGCCGGTCGCGGCGTCAGCGCCGACAGCGGCCTGCGCACTGCCGGCCCCGGCGATCCCGCCGAGCGCGAGCGACCCGGCGACCACGCCGGAGCCCTGCAGGAAGCGGCGGCGGGTGGCGCCGCCGGCGGTGTCGGTGTCGGGGACGTTCGAATTATGGATCATGAAATCTCCTGACAGAGGACTTGGACGCTCGGAGGCGACCGCCGCGGCCCGCCGCGTTCGTGGAGGCGGGGACGTCACCGGCTCAGTCGGGGCACCTGCCGGGTGGCGGTGCGGCTTCGGGGCCGCGGCATGGCGGAACTCCGGCTCACGACATGGGATGCCATCTCGTTGCGCCCAAGTTGGCTGTACAACTTTCGCGTTCTAGTAGGCGCGGCGATCAAGGCTCTTCCGTGAACCGGAGATGGCGGGGAACCGGAAGATCGTCGAAGACTTCGGTGCACGCAGCGCGCCCGGCCGGGACTCGGCCGGGCGCGGTTGTCCGGTATCTACCGATCAAGTCGGTGCGGGGGTAGCGTCAGGCCACTGACGGCACCACCACCATCGGCGCCGCCGCAACAACTACCGGCGTCAGCGGACCACCTGGAGCACGCCGGCTCGCCCCAGCGGTGATTAGCTGCGCTATCTTCCGAGCTGGCGCCTGCCACACGGGCGTGACGTCGCCGAGTGACGTTTTGCGAGGCTGTCCCGGGCTACGGGGCTATCCCGGAGCAGTCGAGCCCGCCGGTGGTGTTCCAGGTGGCGCCGGTGCTATCGGTCACGGTGAGGCCCAGCACCGCCTGGTGGTTGACGTCGCACAGGCCGATCACGACCTGGCTGTTGGCTCCGCTCCTGATGGCCGCGTCGTAGATGGGGGTCCAGGAATACGCATAGGGCGCCGTTCCGCCGGTCACTGTGGCGACGCACACGAAATGGCCGCCTCCGCTGCTGGAGCAGGTCGCTGTGGCGTACAGGGCGGAGGCGTGCGCCGGGGTGGCGACACTGAACGCGGCGGCGGTGAGGAGTGCGGCGAGCGGGACGGTGGCGTGGCGCGTCCGGCGGCGGGTTGTGGACATGGTGGCTCCCGGGGGTGTGAGTCAGGATCCTGTTTCAGGGCTCTGGTTCACGGGTGATGCTGCCTCGGGGGTGTCCGGGTCGCAAGACCTGGCGGGGGTGTTTTCCCCTAGTCGCGGTGCGTCTTGGTGACGTCTTTCGAGTGATGTCGGCCCCCTGGGTCATTGACGGCCGGGCCGTATCAGGCTTCTGTGATCCGCATGCGTAGAACCCTTCTGGCACTCGTCCTGGCGGCCGTGGGCTTTGCCGCCGCCGCTGTGCCCGCAGCCGCGGCCGCGTCCACATCCGCCGCGTCCACCGCCGGCGCCTCCGTCGCGTCGGTCGCGAACCTGGCTGAAAGCTGTTCCTCGGACTTCTTCGACGGCGATCCCCGCCTGGGGCCGAACACGTTGCCCGTGTGGGGCCCCGTGGGCTTCGAACTGATCGGCTACCGCCGCACCGGCAACCTGCCGGCCTCGCAGTTCCTCGCGACCTACTACAACCCGGCGGCCAACGGCGGCTCGGGCGGCTGGAACTACCCGCCGGACAACGGCTACGTGATAGCCCCCAACGGCCAGCCGCTGGAGTTCCAGCTCACCGTGTCGCCCGGTACGGACATGGACCGTTTCGGCAGCGAGTACGGCTCCTTCCTCGCGCCGGCAGGCCTCCCCTACGCCGCACGCTCCATCCCGCCGCAGAGCCTCGACAGCAACCCGGCCGCCACCTGCAACTACCACGACTACCAGGTGCTGAAGCCCTTCACCGTGGACGCCGGCCCGATCGCGGCGTGGTTCGCCCAGCCCGGCGGCGGCCTCCAGTACCAGCTGGACAGCAAGCTCGTGCCCGGGGCGCCGACCCAGCTGAACGTGATGTGGCTGGTCAACAACGGCTACCTGGGCCGGATCGGCTGACCGGTCGGAGCGATCGGATCCATCGGAGCGGTCGGAGCGATACGACGACCGCCGTCTCCATCTGATCGCAGCGAAAAGTGCTCGGCTGGGTCATCCCAGCCGAGCACTTTGTACAACTCCGGTCGACTACTGCTGACGCCCGGCTTCGATCCGCACCGGACCACCGACGGCCTCCGGGTGAAGCCCCGGCCGCAGCGTCACACTCCGCCGCCCCCGGCGCCAGTTGCGCTCGCCGAGCAGGATCATCACCGTCGGCAGCAGCACCACCCGGATCACCGTGGCGTCCAGCAGGATCGCGACCGCGAGCCCCACGCCGAGCTGCTTGAAGTCCTGCATGTCGAGCGTGCCGAACACCGCGAACACCGCCACCATGATCGCCGCGGCGCTGGTGATGGCGCCGGCGGTGGCCCGCAGGCCGTGCGCGACCGCGTCCTTGGTGCTCAGCCCGCGCTCGCGCGCCTCGCGGATCCGGGAGACCACGAACACGTGGTAGTCCATGCTCAGGCCGAACAGCACCACGAACACGAACAGCGGGATCCACGACTCCAGTGCGCCGACGGGCTTCGTGCCGACCAGCCCCGCGCCCCAGCCGTGCTGGAAGACCGCGACCATCACTCCGTAGGCAGCCGCCGTGGACAGCAGGTTCAGCACGATCGCCGTCGCCGCGATCACCCAGCTCCGGAAGGCGAACAGCATGAGCAGGAAGGTCACGGAGACCACGAACACGAACACCGGCAGCAGACTGCGGTCCAGCTGGCGGTTGAAGTCGGTGCTCAGGGCCAGCGAGCCGCCGGTGGCCGCGGTGGTGTGCGGGATGGCGCCGAAGGTGTGCGGGACGATGGTGTCGCTGATCTTCCTGATCGCCGAGACGGCCTGCGCGTCCGCGTCCCGGCCGGCGACCGGGAACAGGATCTTGAGGACGTGCTGCGCGGGGTACGGCGTCACCTGAACCGGCCCGGAGCCGAGCGCGCCGGCCGCGGCGGCCTGGGTCTTGAACGCCTCCACGGCCTGGGTGACGGCGGGTGCCGCCACATCAGGGGTTTGCACGACGATCATGCCCGGCGAGGGGCTGGCCGGGAACTCGGCGCTGATCTCGTTGTACGTCTGGACCAGCGGGCTGCTGGACGGCAGGAGCTGGTTGACGCCGAGGGACTGCGTCTTCATGCCCAGCGCCGGGATCGCGAGGACGACCAGCGCCGCGGCGGCGAGGGCGGCGAAGGACTTGGGGTGGTTGAGCACCTTGGCCATGGTCGCGTTCCAGAGGCGACCGGTCTTCACAGCGGCCGGCTGGTCCAGGCTGACCGGCTGGGCCAAGCCGGCCGGCTGAGCCGGGCCGCCCGGGTAACCGGAGCCAGCCGGATAAGCAGAGCTAGCCGGGTAAGCAGAGCCAGCCGGATAGGCCGTACCAGCCTGCCGGGCCGACCGATGCCGCCGGTTCTTACGCCGTCCCCAGTCGATCCGGTCGCCGAGCATCGACAGCAGCGCCGGCAGCACGGTCACCGAGCCGAGCATCGCGATGGCCACCACCAGGATGGACGCCAGCGCGAAGCCGTCGAAGATGTGCATCCCGGTCAGGAACATCCCGGCCATCGCGACCATCACCGTGATGCCCGAGACCAGCACCGAGTGTCCGGAGGTGGCCGCGGCGACCCTCAGCGCCTCCTGCGGGCTCCGTCCCGCTGCCCGCTCCTGGCGTTCCCGGCGCAGGTAGAACAAGCAGTAGTCGACGCCGACCGCCAGGCCCATCAGCAGCATCACCGAGGTCGAGGTCGAAGCCACCGGGATGGCGTGCGAGACGAGGTCGAGCAGCCCGAGTGCGGCCACGAACGCGGTCACCGCCAGCAGCACCGGGAGCACGGCGGCGAGCAGCGCGCCGAAGGCGACCAGCAGGATGCCGAAGGCCAGCGGAACGGCGGTCCACTCGGCGCGCTTGAAGTCCTTGCCCAGCGAGTCGTTCAGCCACTTCTGGCCCGAGGTGTCGCCGAACTCGTCGAACTTCATGTCAGGGTGCTGCGCCCGGACCTTCGCGACCGCGTCCAGGATCGGCTGCGCGTGGTCGGAGGCCTTGTCGGGGTCCCCGACCACGTCGAACATGACCAGCGCCGAGTGCCCGTCCTTGGAGATCAGACCGGCGCTGTAAGGGCTCTGAATCGGCGCGCTCTGCCCGGTGGCCTGAACCCCGGAGACGACCGCGTCCACGGCCGTCCGGAACGACGCCGCGTCAGCGGTCTGCGAAGCGCTGTGCACCAGCACCATTTCCGAGGCCGGGTCGGACAGCCCGGCGTTCTGCAGGATCTGCAGCGCCTGGGCCGAGGAACCGACGCCGTTCTGCGCGTCGGTCAGCCCCTGCTGCCCGACGGCCCCGCCGACCACCGTCGCCAGAACCACGAAAAGGAGCCAGCCGAACACGGCCGTCTTCCGATGCCTTGCGCTCCAGCCGCCTAGCGCGGCGGCGACGCTGCGTTCGCGAGCCATCGTCTCTCCTACCCCCTCCGGTACCGCCGGTGTGGGTCACCGGTACGTCCTCAAAGGTAGAAAAGACCAGGTCAGCGAGACATAGGGCTAGGTGGTGTCTTGACGGTGTAACTAGGTACACCCCTAAGAGGGCTGCTAGGCCCCGTGCGCGGCCTCGGTCCTGGGGCGCCGCCGGAACGTCAGATGCACGACGCCGCTCGGGCTCGCCACCGTCTCGACGTCGAACCGCTCCTCGACCCCCTCCAGCCCGTCCCAGAGCCGGACGCCGCGCCCCAGCACGATCGGCACGACCGCCAGGTGCATCTCGTCGATCAGGTCGGCGGCCAGGAACTCCCGCACCGTGGTGGGCCCGCCGCCGATGCGCACGTCCAGATCGCCGGCCGCCTCCTGCGCGACCCGCAGCGCCTCCTCGGGCGTGGCGTCGAGGAACTGGAAGCTGGTGCCGCCCTCCATCGTGATCGGCGGGTGCGGGTGGTGGCTCAGGACGAAGCACGGGGTGTGGAACGGCGGCTCGGCGCCCCACCAGCCCTTCCAGTCGTCGTCGTCCTTCCACGCGCCGGTCTGCGGTCCGAACTTGGCGCGGCCCATGATCTCGGCGCCGACCCCTGCGTTCCACCGGGCGGCGAAGGCGTTGTCGACGCCGAGGCTGCCGCCGGCCGAGCCGAACATGGCGCGGAAGGTGCTGGTGGCGACGAACCACTTGGTCAGCCGCTGGCCGGCGGTGCCGAACGGGGCCTCGAAAGTCTGGTCCTCACCGGTTCCGAAACCGTCCAGGGAGATCGAGAAGTTGTGGACGCGGACCAGGGGCATCGCGGTGGCTCCTTGCTGTGCTGGGATACAACCTCGCCGACTTTAGTGAGATACGGGACAAAAGGGGGTTTGGCGCGCCGCGTCGGCGGGAAATCGCCTGCGGCGTTTCCGAGTCGCCCAGTCGGCACCGTCCTCGTAGGCTGCTTGCGTCACCGGCCCGAGGTATGGAGGTACGTTGAGATGAGCGAGCGACGGCCACCGTCGGCCGAGGACTTCGACCAGTGGTACGCGAACATGGCCGTCACCTCGTCGGGGGACGAGGTCAAGCGGCGGTTCCTGGGGCTGCCGGCGCACGTCCTGTCGTCGAGCCTGCTGGCCTGGGACGGCCTGGCCGAGGTGGTCGAGGCCCTGCGGCTGGCGCCGGGGGACCGGCTGCTGGACCTCGCGTGCGGACGCGGCGGGTACGGCCTGGAGATCGCGGCGCGGACCGGCGTGACGCTGACCGGTGTCGACTTCTCCGGCGAGGCGATCACGCAGGCCAGGGGGCTCGCGCGGCAGCGGGGCATCGAGGCCGAGTTCCGGGTCGGCGATCTCGCGGACACCGGCCTGCCGCCCGCTTCGGTCGACGCCGTCGTGTGTGTCGACTCGATCCAGTTCAAGCCGGATGTCGCGTCGTTCCAGGAGATCCACCGCGTGCTCGCCCCCGGCGGACGCGTCGCGCTCACGACCTGGGAAGCCCTCGACCGTACCGACGAGCGTGTCATGAAGCTGATTCGGGTGGTCGACACCGAGTCGGCCCTGAAGCAGGCCGGGTTCGTCGACGTCGAGGTCCGGGACCGTCCGGAGTGGTGTTCGACCGAGCGTGCGCTGTGGGACGAGGCGGCGAGCCTCGAGCCCGGCGACGACCCCGCTTTGCAGTCCCTCCACGACGAAGCCTTGCGCGTGCTGCCCAGTTTCGACCTGACCCGCCGGGTGCTCGCGACCGCGAGCGTGGGGCCGAACGCGGGGGCGTGAGCGGGGCCCGGCACTTCGGCGCCGGGCCCCTGGTCATGCCGTCAATCGCGGCAGCGGCTCACGCCGCCGATCCGCTGTCGATCCGCCGCCGATTCGCCGTCGATCAATCACACGAAGAACTTGTTGAACTGGTCGATGACCGCCTGCGGCTGCTCCTCGACGAAGTAGTGGCCGGTGTCCGGCACCACCACGACCTCCACATCAGTAGCCTGCGTCGGCAGCGTCGCCTGCATCTGCGCGGCGAACACCGGGTTGACCATGCCCAGCAGCGGCGCCGTCACCTTGCTGTAGCCGGCCAGGTCGGTGATGTCCTGGCCGAAGGTCTGGTACCAGCCGTTGCCGCCACGGATGCCGTCGGGGGTGTTGTAGGCGCTGGCGTAGATGGCGCGGTCCAGGGGCGTGACAGCATCCTGGTTCAGCAGCAGGTTGTCGAACATCCAGTCCACGATGTACTGCGCGCGGCCGGTCACCAGTTCCTCGGGCAGGCCGGCGACCTGGTTGAAGGCGAACCACCAGGGATAGAACGGCGCGCCGGCCTGCGGGAGCATCGGGATCTGGTAGTAGCCCGGGTTCGGGTGCGTGACGTCGAGCATCGCGATGCGGTTCGCGGCCTGCGGGTAGTTGGCGGCGAAGGAGAAGGCCACCATGGAGCCGATGTCGTGGCCCGCGACGTCGGCCTTGTCGTAACCCAGGGCCTTGATGAAGCCGAGCACGTCGCCGGCCATCGTCTTCTTGTCGTACCCGCCGGCCGGCTTGTCCGAGCCGCCCATGCCGCGCAGGTCCAGGGCTATCACCCGGCGCCCGGCCGCAGCCAGCGCCGGCATCACCTTGCGGTACTCCCACCAGGTCTCCGGCCAGCCCGGCAGCAGGATCAGCGGCGCGCCCTGCCCGCCGGCCACGTAGTGCAGCCGCAGGCCGTTGACGGTGACGTACTGGCTGGTGAAGCCGCCGCCGAGGGAGGCGGCCAGCGCGGCGTCGCTGCCGGCCGCGGCAGTCCCGGACGCCGGACCGGCGCCCCCGGTCGGCCCGGCGGTGTCGGCGGCGTCTGACGGGGCGGCGAACGCCAGGGCCGGCGTCTCGCCGGCCGCGGTGAACACGGCGGCACCCATGCCCAGGGTGAGCGCGCTGCGTCGGTTCATGGTCACTGTTCTGTCTCCTCGGTGGGGTGGGGGACGGCGAATGTCAGGGGGCTGTCTTACTCGCTCCCAAGCTATCCCACCGGTCCCAGGGATACCCGCCCTTCACATTCATCTCAGCAGTTGGGGAAACCCGGCACCAGCCATCCGAGCACGTCAGAAGACAGCAATATCGAAGGTGCGGACCGTTCCGCCGCACCCGAGCCCTGCGGTCAGCGCCGAGGATCGGTGTAGATCCGCGCGGTTTCGCCGGTCCGTTGGTGCTCCTCGTAGATGGCGATCTTGTGGCGGATGGCTTCGAGGTTCTCGGCGAGGGCCTGCTGCTTGGCGATCACCGCCGCCTCGTGCTCCCGCAGCATCTGGAGTCGGCCGCTGTAGTCGTCGGGGCGTGTGCGGATGAGGTCGGCGAACTCCTTGATCCGGGCCAGTGGCATGCCGCTGTCGCGCAGCCGGTTGCACAGCTGGAGCCACTGCAGGTCTTCGGGGCTGTAGACGCGGTGGCCGCCGGCGGTGCGCGTGGGCGCGTGCAGGAACAGGCCTTCGCGTTCGTAGAAGCGCAGGGTGTGCACGCTCAAGCCGGTCGCCGTGGCGACCTGTCCGATGGTGAGTCCGGCTGTCGGCGGTGTCATGACGAGCCCTCTCGATGGCGATCCAGAGCGTTGGCGCTCCACCCCAATATTGACCTAGAGCAAGCTCTAGTTTCTAGGGTCCTTCACGCAACCAAACGAACGTGAGGTGAGGGCGTGACAGGACAGAATTTCGGCAGACCGGCGGCCCGGCGCGAGTGGGGCTGGATCGTCGCGGCCCTGGTCGCCCTGCTGGCGACACCGGTCTCGATCGCCGGTGCGGCGATCACGCTCCCACGCATCGGAGCCACGCTGGGCACCGACCCGGCCGGCCTCCAAGGCGTCGTCGACGCCTTCAACTTCGCCTTCGCGACAGCCACCCTCGCCTGCGGGCCTCTGGCCGACCGGCTCGGACGCCGCCGGGTCCTCCTCGGCGGGATGCTCCTCGTCGTCGTCGGAAGCCTCGGAGGGGCTGCGGCCGTATCGCTCCTCACCCTCGATCTCGCGCGCCTCGTCGCCGGGGCGGGCTGCGCCGCGGTCTTCGTCGGTACGACGTCGCTACTGTCCGCGAGCCTCGACGGCGCCGATCGCGCCCGGGCGTTCACGGCACTCGGCGTCGTCCTCGGATCGGGTCTGGCCTTCGGCCCGGCGCTGTGCGGTCTGCTCGTGACGATCGGCGGGTGGCGGGCCGTGTTCGTCACCATCGCGGTGGTCACAGCCGCGTCGGGAGTGGCGAGCATGCTCCTGAAGACCCCCGACGAGGTGACCTCTGGCGGCGCCCGGCGCGACGGGTTGTTGGTCGTCCTCCGCAACCGCCGGTTCCTCGGCTTCGCCCTGATTCCGGTGGCCGGGGCGTTCGGGTACGTCGCCTTGCTGACCTACCTCCCGGTGGCGTTGTCCGCCGTCAAAGACATCGCCGCCGACCAGGCGGGTGTCATCATGCTGCCGATGACGGTCCCGACCGTGCTGGCCCCGCTGGTCGCGCCGCGCCTCGCCAAGGCCCTCGGCGGAACGGCCCGGCTGATGCTCGCCGCGACGGCCTTGCTGGCCGCGGGGACTCTGCTCCTGCTCCCAGCGCTCACACCGACGGCCCCGGACGGCGCCCTCATCCCCGGCATGCTGCTTCTCGGATGCGGATTCGGGCTCCCCATGGGGATGGTCGACCGCGAAGCCATCGGCTCGGTCCCCGACGACCAGTCGGGGACCGCGGCGGGAGCGATGAACTTCCTCCGCCTCGGAAGCGAGGCGGTCGTGATCGCGGGCTTCGGGGCGGGCATCGCCCAAGCGATCGCGGCTGACCTGCACGACACGGCGCTCGCCGCGCGGGTCGCCGCCGGCGGATACCTCCGCCCGCACGCCTACGCGGACGCGTTCGCGCTGCTCTCGGCGGTGATGGCGCTGTGCACCATAGCCGTGCTCCTTATAAGCGTGCGGCTTCTGCGGCGCCGCCCCACACGACGCCTCCAGAAGCCGCAAAACCTCAGTTCGTCCCAAGAGCCGTTCGCAGCACCGCGACAGCCTGGTTGATCGCTCCTTCGGCGGCGTGCGTGCCGCGCAGGGCGTTGAGCATGACGAAGTCGTGGATGACGCCCTGGTACCGCACCGCGGTCACCGGCACGCCGGCCGCGCGCAGCTTGTTCGCGTAGGCCTCGCCCTCGTCGCGCAGCACGTCGGCCTCGCCGGTGACGACCAGCGCCGGCGGCAGGTCCGCCAGCTGCTCCAGGCTCGCCCGCAGCGGGGAGGCGGTGATCTCGGCGCGCTGCGCCGGGTCGGTCGTGTACTGGTCCCAGAACCACTGCATCGCGTCCCGGCGCAGGAAGTAGCCCTCGGCGAACTGGTGGTAGGAAGCGGTGTCGAAGCTCGCGTCGGTCACCGGGTAGAAGAGCACCTGCTGCACCAGCGGCAGGCCGCCGCGCTCCTTGGCCATCAGGGTCAGCGCCGCGGCCATGTTGCCGCCGACGCTGTCGCCCGCGACGGCGATGCGCGTGGCGTCCAGGCCCTGGGTCGCGCCGTCGGTGACGACCCAACGTGCGACGGCGAAGTTCTGCTCGATCGCGACCGGGTACCGGGCCTCCGGCGACAGGTCGTACTCGGGGAAGACGACGGCGGCCCGCGCCCCGACGGCCAGCTCGCGGACCAGGCGGTCGTGGGTGTGGGCGTTGCCGAACACCCAGCCCGCGCCGTGGATGTAGACGATGACCGGCAGCACGCCGGTGCTCCCGGCCGGCTTGACGATCCGGGCCCGGACCGTGCCGGTCGGGCCGCCGGTGACGGTGACCCACTCCTCGTCGACGGCCGGCTTCTCGATCTCGCCGGACTGCACGTCGTCCACGGCCTTGCGGCCCTCGACCGGGCCGAGGTCGAACAGGTAGGGCGGGTTGGCGGTGGCGGCGGCGAACTCGGCGGCCGCCGGCTCCAGGACGGGGGCGGAGGCGGGAGCGGCGGCGGTGGGCGCGTGCTCGGACATGGCTGGCTCCTTGGGGTTCGCTGCGTACTTCGCTTCGGTGAGCGGAGAAGCTCACGTCCAGAAGACTAGTGCGCGATTACATCGTGTACAAGCTAAGCGTTCACGAGGCAATCGCCTCCAGAGCTATGCTGGTGGTCATGAACACCGCACGAACGGTGAACGACGCTCCCGCCCCGGACCCGGGCTTCTCGATGCTGCTGGACGACCAGCTCTGCTTCGCCCTGTACGCGGCCTCGCGCGCCGTGACCCAGCGCTACCGCCCCCTGCTCGACGACCTGGGCCTGACCTACCCGCAGTACCTGGTGCTGCTGGTGCTGTGGGAACACGGCGCGGTCCCGATCAAGGACATCGGCGCCGCCCTCCACCTCGACTACGGCACCCTCACCCCGCTGATCAAGCGCCTGGAGGCCAACGGCCTGGTCCGCCGCGAACGCGTCGCGGACGACGAGCGCACGGTCCAGGTCAGCCTCACCGACCAGGGCGAGGACCTGCGCACCCGCGCCGCCGACGTGCCGGCCGCCATCGGCGCCGCGATGGCGCTGACCCCGCAGCAGTTCGACGAGGCGAAGCGGCTGCTGCGGCTGCTGGCGGACAACGTGTCGGGCGGCGGGTCGGACAATGTGTCGGGCGGTTCGGTCTGATCCGCTTCAGCCCGCATGGCTTTCGGCGATCGATGCGGATACCGGTCTCGGTACGCACCAGCCGGACGGCCGAATCCCGGTCAGTGTCCAGCCGGAAGCGATGCGGCGCGAATCAGAGCGCGAACAACCAGAACCACTGGTTCTGATCCCCGGTGTTGCAGGGCGCCGTCGTGAGCCACTGCTGGTTGCCCTTGCCGGCCAGGCAGGTCCCGGTCTGCTTGTTCTTCAGCACTCCGTAGGTGGAGTTGCCGGGGATGCTGGTGAGGGACCACTGCTGGTAGTCGGCCACCAGGTGGGCCTGCAGGCCGGGTACGCCGCCCCAGTTGTCGGAGATGGTCACGTTGGCGTTGTTGTTCGGGTCCACCTGCAGGACCTTCGTGCCCGCGCTGTCCGGCTGGTCGTTGGACTGGATGACCAGGTTGTAGTCGCCGATGCCGGTGCCGGCGTAGAGCCAGACCGTCCAGGCCTGGTCGCTGTTGTGCGCGGTGGGCCAGATCTCCACCTGCTGACCGTCGGCGAAGTGGTCCTGGAACAGGTCGACTGAGGCGTTGGCGGCGTAGTTGAGGATGTTCGTCGTCTTGATCTGCGTCGACTGCAGCGACTTGGAGGGCGACGGCGTCGATGGCGGCGGCGGGGGAGCGGCGGACTTGGAGCTTGACGCCGGCGGCGGTGGGGCGACGGCGCTCGACGTCGGTGCCGGAGGCACCGCGCTGGACGTCGGCTTCGACGACGGTGTCGGCGATGGTGTGCTCGGCGGTGCGGATGGTGTCGGCTGGATGACGATCACCTGCGGGCCGGTGGCGCTGGGTTGTGGTGAGGCTTGTGTGCTGGAGGCGAACGACGGATGGATGCCGAACCAAAGCGCCAGAACGGCTGCGGCTGCTGCGGCGAAGAACATCAGTAGTCGTTGAAGCCAACGCGGCAGCAGCGCCGATTGCAGATACGTACCTTGCAGGCTGACCGGCTGCCCCGATCCCGATGGGGTGACGGTGATGTTGTACTGATGCCGGGCTTTGACGCCGAACCACAGTAGCCGCCCTGGTCGGACGGCGAATTTGCTGAATTGTGCGCGTCCGGGTTGCAGTCGTAGTGCCGGGGTGCGGATGTCGATGCGCAGGTTGGTGTTGTTGGAGGTGGTGGCGACGGCGGCGCTGGTGGCGACGTTGCTGTAGTTGTCGACGGCCAGTTTGACGCGGCCGCGGTGCCAACCGCGGGTGGTGGCCGGGACGAGTTCGGCGCGGAGGTCGGCGAATTCTGCGACGCGCAGGATGCCTTCGATGGCGAAGGTGTTTTCGCGGTCTTCGCGTGGGGTGACTTTCACCGCGTAGGGCTGTGGTCCGGCTTGGGCTTCGGAGCTGCGGGGTGGTGTGAAGGTGAGTTGTGCGGTGCCGGTGGTGCCGGGGTACAGCCGCAGCGTCTGTGGTTCGACGACGGCCCATTGTCCGGGGTCCCCGGTGGCCTGCAGGTGGTATTCCTCGACGATGTCGCCGGTGTTCCGCACGGTGATCGCCACCGTCGCCTCGCCACCGGGCTCGACATCCGCCGTCACCGGGTTCAGGTCAACCCACACCATCCGCTGCTTCCCGCCCGCCCACCAGCCCGAGCCCGCCTGCGAACACCGGTCGGGCAACCTTGTCCGGACACCTTACGGGCCGGTCAGGGCCGGTAGAACGCTGCGTTGAGAATCCCGGACGTACGGTCCCGTCTCCACCGCTCGTTCGGGCAGCCGCAAATGCCCTCGTGTTCGTCCCCATGGATCTTCACGGACGTTCGACGGACGTTCGCAAGGCACACCGCGCCTGCCGTCGGCGTCAGACTCCACATCCGTCTGAGGTCGGAGGCGAATCCGCCTCAAGTCGCAAGCCTCGGCGCGCCTCCAGGCTGAAGCGATTCAGTGTCGGCCGGTGGTCTACTTCGAGCGTTGATGATCGGGCGGAGAGGACAGCGTATGAGTATTCGACGGATGGCGGCGGTCATGGCGGCGGCCGCGATGGCTTTGGTGCCGACGGTCGCCGTGGCTGATGCGGCGGCACCACCGAGCGGGGCGGCTCCATCGGTGGCACCGGCCGATTGGCAGGCATGTCAGGACGGCCTCCAGTGCGCGACGGTGAAGGTGCCGCTGGACTACCGGCATCCGGACGGCAAGAAGATCAGCATCATGATGATGCGGCATCAGGCCACAGATACCGCGCACCGCCGGGGGACTCTGTTCTTCAACTCCGGCGGCCCCTACGAGCAGCTGACGAACTTCCCGCGCTATCTCAGTGTGCTGCCCGCGTCGTGGGTGGCGCAGTACGACATCATCAACTTCGACCCGCGCGGGTTCGGCTACAGCACCTCAGTACGCTGTTTCCCCAGCGAGGCGGCCGAGAACAGCTTCCTGGCGGGACTCCCCGCCGACGTCCCCGTGACCCCGGCGCAGATCACGACCTGGGACCAGATCATGGCGCGCTACTCCGCGCTGTGTGCCCGGACCAACGGCAGCCTGCTCCAGCACACCAGCACCGCCGACGTGGCCCGGGACATGGACCTGCTGCGGCAGTCGGTGGGGGAGCCGGAGCTGAACTACGTGGCGGGCTCGTACGGCACCGGCCTGGGCGCCGTCTACGCCAACCTCTTCCCCGCCAAGGTCGGCCGCATGATCCTGGACGGCAACGTCGACCCGGCGGTGTGGACCGGGAGCGACGGCGGGAAGCTGCCGCCGTTCGTCGCGATGCGTGCGGACGTGGCCAGCGCGAGGACGCTCGACGGGCTGCTGAACCTGTGCGGCCGGACTTTCACCGCCAAGTGCGCCTTCTCCGCCGGGACGCCGGCCGCCACCCGGGCCAAATACAGCACCCTGATGCAGCTCCTGCACGCGCATCCGGTCACGGTCGGCACCCCGCCGAACGCGCAGACCTGCGACGACGTGTGCGCGACCTTCAGCCTGCCGCTGACGCAGGTCAGCCAGTGGGCGGACGGGACGACGTTCCTCCAGCAGCTCTGGCAGGCCGCGCGCACCGGAAAGGCTGTCGCCAGCCCCGTGAGCCCTGCCGGCGCAAACCCCGTCAGCCCTGCCGGCGCAAACCCCGTCAGCCCTGCCGGCGCAAACCCCGTCAGCCCTGCCGGCGCCAGCCCCGTGAGCCCTGCCGGCGCAAACCCCGTCAGCCCTGCCGGCGCAAACCCCGTCAGCCTCGCGGGCCTTGCCAATCCCGGGAGTCCCGTCAGCGCCGTGAGCTCCCCCGCCCCCACACCGGCCACGGACCCGACGCCCTACACCGGCGGCGAGCAGACCATCGCAACGATCTGCTCCGACAGCGACCACCCCCGCGACCCCCGCGCCTATACCGCCGCCGCCCGGATGTCGCAGGCCAGGGCCGGACTGGTCGGCCTGTCCTGGACGTGGACGACCGAGATCTGCGCCACCTGGCCCAAGAGCGCGGACACCTACACCGGGCCGTGGAACCGGCCCACGGTGCACCCGATCCTGGTCGTCGGCAACACCGGCGACCCCGACACCCCGTACTGGAACTCGGTCGCGATGACGCACGAGCTGGCCCACGCCGGCCTGCTCACGATCGACGGCTACGGCCACACCGAACTCCTCAACCCCAGCACCTGCGCCACGGACTACGAGAACGCCTACCTCCAGACCGGAGCCCTTCCGGCACCTGGCACCATCTGCCACCAGGACGCCCTACCGTTCTCCTGACCAGGCCCGGGGCACCCCGCCGACCCGCGCCCGATCTTTATTTAGTACGCTTAAACAAATAAAGTCGGGCAGCGGAAGGCCGTCGTCGTATGAGCACCGTCAACGCCGGACCGGTCACGGCGCCGATTCCACCGAACCCGCCGAAGCCCCCTGACCAGCAATCCGTCCGGCAGCGGACCTTCTCCTCGCTCAAGGTCCCCAACTACCGCCTCTACATGACCGGCCAGTCCATATCCCTGGTCGGCACGTGGATGCAGATGACCGCCCAGTCCTGGCTGGTCCTCACCCTCACGCACTCCAGCACCGCGCTCGGTCTGGTCGTCGCGCTCCAGACGCTGCCGGTCCTGCTCTTCGGCCCCTACGGCGGCGTCGTCGCCGACCGGGCCGACAAGAAGCGCCTCATGGTCATCCTGCAGACCGCGATGGGGATCCAGGCGCTCGTGCTCGGCCTGCTCACCGTCTTCGGGGCGGTCAGCTTCTGGGAGGTGTGTGCGCTGGCCGTGGTCCTGGGCATGAACAACGCCTTCGAGAACGCCACGCGCCAGTCGTTCGTCCGGGAGATGGTCGGCCGCGACGAGCTGCGCAACGCCATCACGCTGAACTCGGTGATGGTGAACGCGGCGCGCGCGGTCGGGCCGGCCGTCGGCGGGGTGCTGATCGCCGCGGTCGGCATCGGGGTCTGCTTCCTGTTCAACGCGGCCAGCTTCGTCGCGGTCGTCGCCTCGCTGCTGCGTATGGACCGCTCCGCGCTGCGGCCGAGTCCGCCGACGCCGCGGGCCCGCGGCCAGCTCCGCGAGGGTCTGCGCTACGCCGCCGCGACGCCGACGATCGCGATACCGCTGGCGATGATGGGGCTGGTGGGGCTGCTGGCGTACGAGTTCCAGGTCTCGTTGCCGGTCTTCGTGGAACGGACGTTCCACGGCGGCTCGGTCGCGTTCGGCTTCATGACCTCGGCGATGGGCGTCGGCGCCGTCGTCGGCGGACTGTTCACCGCGGCCCGCGGCCGGACCGGCGTGCGTCCGATGGTCATCGCCTCGACCGGCTTCGGCGTGTCGATGCTGGCCGCCGCCTACGCGCCGGTGTTCGCGCTGTCCTGCGCGGTGATGCTGCTGGTCGGCTGGGCCAGCGTGTCGTTCATCGCGATCGGCAACTCGACGATCCAGCTGACCTCGGACCCGGAGAAGCGCGGCCGGATGATCGCGCTGTGGCAGGTGGCGTTCCAGGGCACGACGCCGATCGGCGGGCCGCTGGTCGGCTGGGTGATCGCGCTGTCCGACCCGCGCTCGGGGCTGGCGGTCGGCGGGGTGTCGTGCCTGGCGGCCGCGGCCGGGGGATACGTGCTGGCCCGCCGGGTGGCGGGGCGTGCCGCCGGAGCCGAGCCGGAGCTCGCCGCAGACCTCGCCTGACCGCCGAGAGAACCGCCACAGCGGCCAGAACCCTTACGGGCACCCGAATCTGCCCGTGATCCCGTCCGGGCGGACATGTCGCGCGCGGCTCCCGCTGAACGAGAATCGTCCAGTCTGTGGCACGTCCCGATCGAGCAGGAGTCGCCGAACCATGCACACCCACGGCCGGACTTCCTCCGAGAGCCGGGCTGAGGCCCGCGAGACCCCGCGCCGGGCCGAAAGCAGCGCTTCGCGCTCGCCCGCCGCCGAGCCGCTGACGGCCCAGAACGTCCTCGCCTTGCAGCGCTCGATCGGCAACGCCGCGGTCAGCCGCCTCGTCGCGACCGAGCAGCACACCCAGCACAGCCGGCACTCCCACGTCCCGGTCCAGCGCGCCAAGACCGACGAAGAGCGCGGCAAGCACCAGCGCCGGATCGACATGGCCGAGACGGCCGCGCACCAGCTGGCCGGCGGCGTCAACGCGGCTCTCAAAGCCCATATATTCCACGGCGTGCCGATCGGCAGCGCGGTGAATCACGAAGCCCCGCAAGGCCTGCACGCCTACCTGGACAAGAACGGGACCCTGCCGGCCGGGATCGTCGAGGTCGACACCGGCGAGAGCGCCGGCCGCAAGGACAAGGTGCACGTCATCACCTGGCGGTACAAGAACGCCAAGACCTCCGGGGCGGTCAAGAAGAGCACCATGTTCCCGGTCTGGATGCCGCCGGACCACGTCCTGGCCCTCATCGCCCTGGAGCGTCCCGAGAGCATGCAGGGCCTCGCGGTGAATCAGAGCACGAACGTGCGCAGCAAGGAGACGGACCCGATCACTGTCTCGGAGATCAGGACGCACATCCTGCGCGGCGTCAAGATCAACATCGAGCGGTCCGGCAACACCGTCTACCCGACGCACTCCGGCTTCTGACCAAAGAATCAGATCAATCCGCAGAGTCGGCGGAGAACTTGCCCACAAAGATCCAGGATTGATCTGATTCATGGCCGCCATGACCGGCTCCTGTGGCGAATGAGTTGCATTAATTCGACGATCTGCCATACTCATCCCACGCCGTCACTCACCCAAGGGAGGACTTCGACCGTGACGAGGAACCCCGCCCCCCTGGGTCCGGACGGAGCCGCGCCGGACGACGACCGGTACCGGCCCGGTTACGAACTCGTCGCGGAACGCCTGCTGCACTACATCGCCGAGGAGAACCTGCGCCCCGGCGACCGGCTGCCGACCGAGCAGGGCCTGGCCGAGATCCTCGGCGTCACGCGGAACGTCACGCGCGAGGCCGTCAAAGTCCTGGCCGCGATCGGCCGGCTCACGGTCCGGCGCGGCGCCGGCATCTTCGTCGCCGCGGCCCCGGCGGTCGCCGACAACGACCAGCTGGCGCACTATCAGCCCACTGACATGGAGCACGTGCTCATGTTGCTGGACTACCGCCAGGTGATCGAGACCGAGACCGCCCGGCGGGCGGCGACCATCGCCACGCCGCTGGAGGTCAAGGCCATCCGCGAGGCGGCGCTGGAGTCGGCCGAGGTCGGGGTGGCCGGCGACGCCGACGCCTTCGGGCACGCCGACGAGCTGTTCCACACCGCCGTGGCCGCGGCCGCGCACAACGTCTTCCTGCAGTCCTCGGTCGCCACGGTGCGCAAGTTCGCCGCGCAGAGCGACGTCCTGCTGTTCCACGGCCTGGCCCCGGGCTCGCTGGAGGCCGCCGGCCGGCAGCACGTCGAGATCGCCGAGGCCATCGGCGCCGGGGACGCCGTCCGCGCGATGGACCTGATGGCCCAGCACGTGGACACCACCCGGCACCAGTTCGAGAACCGGATCCGCGACCGGCTGTTCACCCCCGACACCCGGGCCTGAACCCTGCCGCTCGCCTGACACGCCTGTTCCTGCGGCTGCCTGACCGGCACGCCGCTACCCAGCACGCCCCAAACCGGCACCTCACCACTCAGAGATCCGAGCACCACCGAGCACCCCGTCACCCGGCCCGGAAAGCCGGCTCCGCGACGGTGCGGCCGCGATAGCGCCTGCCCCGGAACGCCCCCGCGGACTTCACGCACCCTGAAACGCCTCCTTAGCCACTCCTCGATACCGCCATGCCTTTTTCCGGCCCTTTCCCGGGCGCACCGCGTCCGGCAGCGATCAGGAAGCAGATATGAAGATCACCCACGTCGAGTCCTTCCGGGTCCCCGTGCCCGCCGTGGATCCGCCCTTCCGGTGGCGCGAAGGCCTGGCCGGCAGCGCGCCGGCGGGGGAGGGCGGCATCCTGCGGATCGGCACCGACGCCGGCGTCGAAGGCGTCGCCTTCTTCTCCCGGCCCGGCGCGGCGGTGCTGCTCGACGACCTGGTCGAGCGGATCTTCCGCCCCGAACTCCTGGGCCAGGACCCTTTGCAGCGTGAATGGATCTGGCACCGCGTATGGGAGCTCGACCGCATCCACGAACTGCCGCTGCCGACGCTCGGCCTGATCGACGTGGCGCTCTGGGACCTGGCCGGCCGCGCGCAGAACCTGCCGACCTGGCAGGTGCTCGGCGGGTACCGCACCGAGATCCCGGCCTACGCCTCGACCTCGACCTTCGGCAGCGTCGAAGAGTTCTTCGACGTCGCCGACCAGTGCCTGGCCCTGGGCTACCACGGCGTGAAGCTGCACGCCTGGGGTGACGCCCGGCGCGACGCCCAGCTCATCCTCGCGCTGCGCGACCACCTCGGCCCCGAGGTCCCGCTGATGTACGACGGCTCCGCGGGCTTCGACCTGCCCGACGCCCTGCACGTCGGCGCGGCGCTGTCCGAGGCGAAGTACCTCTGGTACGAGGAGCCGATGCGCGAGTTCAGCGTCAGCGCCTACCGGCGCCTGGCTGAGCTCGTCGACGTGCCGCTGCTGGTCGCCGAGACCTCCGACGGCGCGCACATGAACTCCGCCGACTTCATCGCCGCCGGCGCGGCCACCTTCGGCGTGCGCGCCAGCACCAACCTTCGCGGCGGGATCACCGGCGCGATGCGCACCGCGCACCTCGCCGATGCCTACCGGCTCCGGGCCGAGGTGCACGGCTCGGACATCCCGAACCAGCACCTGTGCATGGCGATCTCGAACACCACCTACTACGAGTCGCTGGTCACCTCGAACCCGGTGGTCCGCGAACGCGCCGTCGACCAGGACGGCCTCGTGCACGCGCCGACCGGTCCGGGCATCGCGCTGCCCCCGGGCCTGGACTACCCGAGCGCCCTCCGGCCCTACGTCGAAGGCGCGGCCGCCTAGCAGCACCTCCACCCGACAACCTGCCCGACCCCTCGCCCGACCCCTCCCTCAGAAAGGCAAGACGATGATGTCTCCACGCACAGTCGCCCGCACCCGCGGACGGACGATCGCCGCCGCCGCGCTCGTCGTCGGCGCCGCGGCGGCGCTGTCGGGATGCGCGAGCGCCACGACGAAGACCGCCGGCGCCCCGTCCGAGTTCAAGCAGGCCGCGCAGGACAACGCCGCCGCGATCACGGTCTGGACCGACTCCACGCGGCTGCCGGACGTGCAGAAGTACCAGCAGGAACACCCCGGCGTGAAGATGAACGTCGTCACCTACGACGGCAGCGCCGACGGTTCGACCTACCTGCAGACCAAGGTGCAGCTGTTCGACCGCACCGGCAGCGGCTGGCCCGACGTCGTCTTCGCCTCGCCGACCGACGTCACGTGGGCCAGCGTGCCGACGAACCCGAGCGCGAAGGCCTTCGCCGCGCCGGTCGACCAGCTGGTGCCCGCCTCGACGCTGCAGGGCTTCGCCGCCGGCTCGCTCGCGCCGTGCCAGACCGGCGGCCACACCTACTGTCTGCGCAACGACATCGCCCAGGTCGTGACCTGGTACAACAAGAAGCTGATGGACCAGTGGGGCTACCAGGTCCCGACGACGTGGGAGCAGTACCAGGCGCTCGGCGAGAAGGTCGCCGCGGAGCACCCCGGCTACGTGGTCGGCGCGGTCGGCGACACCAACTCGCAGGAGTCCTACTTCTGGTCCAGCCAGTGCCCGGCGCAGCAGCTGGTCGGCGACAACACCCTGAAGGTGGACCTGACCGCGCCGGAGTGCACGCGGATGGCGAACTTGCTGGACCCGCTGATCGCCGACAAGGCGGTGAGCACGCAGGGCTTCTTCACCAAGGGCTTCGACGGCAGCAAGGTCCTGATGGCGGTCGGCCCCTCCTGGTACGGCCAGTACCTGTTCAACTCCGCGTTCAAGGTCCCGGCCGGCCAGATCGCCGCCTCGGCGCCGCTGAAGTGGGACGGCCAGAGCACGACGGCCACCGGCAACGTCGGCGGCGGGATCTGGATGGTCTCCTCGCACAGCGCCAACATCAAGGCCGCCACCGACCTCACGACCTGGCTCACCACCTCGACCGAGAACCTGCAGGGCGCCCCGACTTACCCGGCCTTCGTCGCCGGGGCCAAGGCCTGGCTGGCGAACCCGGCGAACAAGGACTACTTCGCCACCGACGTCTCAGACGTCTTCCTCGCCGCCGCGAACGAGGTGTGGACCGGCTGGTCGAACACCAAGTTCAGCGACGCCACGCCGTGGTCGAACGCGGTGCTGTCCGCGCTGACCGCCGGCAGGTCGCTCAGTTCGGCCCTGCCCGCCTGGCAGACCGCGATCGTCAACGAGGCGAAGTCGGTCGGGTACACGGTCGTCACGCGATGACGGCGCTCCAGGAACAGCCGCTCGCGGGACCCGCGAGCGGCCCGGCCCGCCGCCTCGTGCGGCGGCGGGCCGGGGGGATCGGACGTGCCGGACGTGCGGGGCGGGCCGGTCGGTCCAGGCAGGCCGGCCGGACCGGCCGCGTCGGCTACCTGTTCGTCGCCGGCTACACCGTCCTGCTGCTCGCGTTCGGTGTCTTCCCGACCGGCTACTCGGTCTACCTCGCCTTCACCAACGCCGACGGCCAGTTCACCGGACTCGGCCAGTTCTCCAAGGTCTTCCAGGACTTCCGCTTCGGCCCGGCGTTCGCGAACATCGGCGTCTACCTGGTGATGTGGCTGCTGCTCGTGGTCGTGCTCACCGTGGTGGTCGCGGTCATCCTGCGCAGCCGGGTCGGCAGCGGCGTCTCGGCGGTGCTGCGGTTCCTGTTCTACATCCCCGGGGCGCTCGCCGGTGTGGCGAGTGTGCTGGTCTGGCTGTTCATGCTCGACCCGGCGGTCAGTCCGGCCGCGCGCCTGCTGCGCGCGCTCGGCATGCAGAACTTCGACCAGGTCCTGGCGCCCGGGAACCTGCCGGTCATCCTCGTCCTGATCGCGTTCTGGACCGGGGCCGGCGGCTGGATCGTCGTTATGTACGGCGCGCTGAACAACATCCCGGACGAGGTCCTGGAAGCGGCGCGCATCGACGGGGCGGGGCCCTGGCAGATCGCCTGGCGCATTCAGATCCCGATGATCCGCAAGTGGATCGTCTACATGGCGATCCTGGCCTTCGCCGCCGGCACCCAGCTGTTCGTGGAACCGCAGCTGTTGCAGACGGCGAGCCTGAACCGGGTCAGCCCGACGTGGTCGCCCAACGAGCTCGCCTACGTCTTCGCGTTCCAGAACGGGGACTTCAACGGCGCCGCCGCGATCTCGCTGGTGCTGCTGGCGGTCGGCCTGGTGTGTGCCGGTCTGCTGGTCACCCGGTCCGGCCTGTTCAAGGTGGATGAAGACTGATGACGATCCTCTCGGCCGCCTCCCGGTCCGGCGGCACCTCTGATGGCGGTTCCGGCGGCAAAGCCGACCGTGCGCCCGACGCCCGGACCGGCGCCGCCCGGCGCGGCTCACGCCTGGTCTCGACGCTCGTCGTCGCCGCGATCATCGTGACGCTGCTGGTGTTCTTCGTGGTCCCGGTGCTCTGGCTGCTGCTCGCCCCGACCAAGACCGACGCGCAGCTGAACAGCGGCTTCCCGCTCTCGTTCGGCTCCTTCGGCCAGCTCGCGGCGGCCTGGCGGCACCTGACCTCGTTCCAGAACGGCGCCATCTGGCTGTGGCTGCGCAACTCCGCGGTCTACTCCGGCGGCGCGCTGGTCCTCACGCTGGCCACGAGCATCCCGGCCGGCTACGCGCTGGCGCTGATGAACTTCCGCGGCCGCAAGCTGCTGCTGACGGTGACGCTGATCGTCATGATCATGCCGAGCGCGGCCCTGGTGCTGCCGATCTTCCTGGAGCTGAACCTGTTCCACCTGATCGGCACCGCCTGGTCGATCATCCTGCCGTTCTCGTTCTTCCCGTTCGGCGTGTACCTCGTCTACATCTACTTCGCCACCAGCCTGCCGCGTGACATGCTCGCCGCCGCCCGCATCGACGGCGCGAACGAGTGGCAGATCTTCCGGCGGGTGGCGCTGCCGCTGGCCCGGCCGGTGATCGGGCTCGTCGCGTTCTTCAGCTTCGTCGGCAACTGGAACAACTTCTTCCTGCCCTACCTGGTCCTGCCGAGCAGTCAGCAGTTCCCGGTGCAGGTGGGGCTGAACCAGCTGCTGTCCTCCACACCGTCCTTCAACCCGGTCGCCGGCAAGGGACTGGACATCACCAGTCCGGAACTGGCGCTGGCGATCATCATCGCGATCCTGCCTGTCCTCGTGCTCTTCCTCTTCTCCCAGCGGGCGCTCGTCTCGGGCATGCTCGCCGGCTCGACCAAGGAGTGAAACCATGCGCACACTGAGATCAGCAAGACCCGCACGCGCGATAGCCGTGGCCGTCGCGCTGGCCGCCGGGTTCGTCGCCGGCCCCGCGGCCTCGGCCGTGGCCGCGCACCACGGCCCGAGCGCAGTAGCCACCTTCACCGTCGCACCGAACGGTTCCGGCAACGACTGCTCCGTCGCCGATCCGTGCTCGTTGCAGACGGCGCAGCAACGCGCGCGGCAGGCCGCCCGCGCCTCGCAGACCAGCGTCGCCGTCGTCCTCCAGGGCGGCACCTACCGCCTCGACCAGACGCTCGCCTTCGACGCCGCGCAGGGCGACTCCGCCTCCGGCGGCAACACCGTCACCTACCAGGCCGCCCCCGGGGCACACCCGGTGCTCAGCGGCGGCGAGCAGGTGACCGGCTGGACGCAGGCGTCCGACGGCAGCGGTCTGTGGCAGGCGAACGTCCCGGCCGGCACCGACACCCGGCAGCTGTACGTGGACGGCGTCCGGGCCGACCGGGCCCAGGGCTCCGTGCCGGTCGGCCTGACCCAGACCGCCACCGGCTACACCGCGTCCGGCACCGCGCTGGACGGCTGGGGCAACATCTCAGACGTCGAATTCGTCTACAACGCCAGCTGGACGCAGCTGCGCTGCGGCATCGCGTCCGTCTCCGGCACCACCGTGACGATGCAGGAGCCCTGCTTCCAGAACATCACCCTGAAGCCGTACGGCGTCAACGCGAGCACGCCGAGCTTCGTGGACAACGCCAAGGAACTGCTCACCCAGCCCGGCCAGTTCTACCTCGACCGGTCGGCGCACACCATGTACTACCTGCCGCGTCCGGGCCAGAACCCGGCGACCGCGGACGTCGAGATCCCGCGGCTTCAGACGCTGGTCTCCGGCACCGGCACCGAAGCGAACCCGCTGACCGGCCTGGCGCTGAAGGGCCTGTCGTTCGAGTACGGCGCCTGGACCGAGCCGAACGGCCCCGACGGCTTCGCCGAGGTGCAGGCCAACATGCGCCTGACCGGGACCAACGCGTACAGCACCGAGGGCACGTGCACGCGCTTCTCCACCACGGATCCCGGCACCTGCCCCTACGGCGCCTGGACGATGACGCCGGGCAACGTCGTGTTCGACCACACCTCGGGGCTGTCGATCACCGGCGGCACGTTCGAGCACCTCGGCGCCGCCGGGCTTCAGCTGGGCCAGAACGTCGAGGGCTCGACGATCCAGGGCAACCAGTTCACCGACATCTCCGGCAACGGCCTGGAGATCGGCAACGGCTCCGACGCCGCCCCGGCAGACCTCGGCCTGATGCCCGCGAACAACACGATCGCCGACAACTGGGTCCACAACATCGCGGTCGAGTACACCGGCGGCGTCGGCATCTTCCAGGGCTACACGCGCAATGACGTGATCGAGCACAACCAGATCAACGACGTGCCCTACAGCGGCATCAGCTCGAACTGGGGCTGGGGCCACGCCGCGACCGAGGCCACCGGCAACAAGATCCTGAACAACCTGGTCTACGACTTCCTGCAGCAGCGTATCGACGGCGGCGGCATCTACGTGCTCGGCATCGAGGGCGACTCGCTGGCCGACGGCCTGACGATCAGCGGCAACGTGGTGCGCTACGGCGCCGGGGCGGTCGGGCACGCGATCTACACCGACGGCGGCAGCCAGTACATCACGATGACCGGCAACGCGATCTACGGCAACGACATCCCGTCGATGGGCGGCAGTTACGAGGGGAGCGGAACGCCGTACGGCGACTTCGTCTTCACCGGCAACTACGCCGAGAACACCACGCCGGACTGGCCGGCCGGCAACCCGACGAACGTCACCATCAGCGGCAACATCCAGGTCTCCTCGGACGGCACCGGCGTGCCCGCCTCGCTGCTCGCCGCCGCCGGACTCGAGCCGCAGTACGCGTGCCTCGCGTCCGCGCCGAGGGGCACCGCCCCGGTGAACCTCGCGCTGGGCAAGCCGGCCCAGGCGCAGTACCTCGACGGCAGCACCGCGCAGTTGCAGCCCGGGGACCAGGTCTCGTACGCGACCGACGGCGATCTCGGTACCGCGGTCCAGGCGACCGGGCAGTACCGCTGGCAGCTGATCGTGGATCTGCAGCAGCCCACGACGCTGGGTTCGATGACGGTGAGCATGCCGCAGCAGGCCTTCGGTACCGCGTTCCATGTCGACGCCTCTGCCGACGGCAGCGCGTGGACCACCGCCGGCACCGTGACGGACAGCGGCTGGGGGACCGTCCCGGTGGTCTTCTCCTCGCCGCTGAGCACGCGCTACCTGCGGATCGTCGCGGACAAGCCGGATAACGGCGGCCAGACCGGCGGACAGATGGCGATCAACGAGGTCGGCGCCTACGCCCCGGCCACTCCCGCTGCCCCGCAGCCGGATCTGGCGCTGGGCAAGCCCGCACAGGCGCTGTACATCGACGGCACGCAGGCCCAGATGCAGCCGAACTCGCTGCCGTCCTACGCGGTCGATGGTGATCCGACGACCTACGCCCAGGCGACGCAGCAGTACCGCTGGATCGAGCAGGTCGCTCTCCAGCAGCCGCGGTCGCTCGACGTGATCACGCTGCTGCAGCCGGACGGCGCCGCGCACAGCGCGTTCGCGACCGCGTTCCACATCGACGTGTCGGTCGACGGCTCGGACTACTACACCGTCGCCCGCCGCACCGACGCCATGGGCGGCCTCACCGGGATCCAGCTCGACGCGCCGGTCCGGGCCCGCTACATCCGGGTCGTCGCAGACCGGCCGGACAACGGCGGCCAGACCGGCGGGCAGATGGCCATCAGTGGACTGTCGGCGTACGGCCTCGTGCCGCAGTCTTTCTCTGCACACTGATTCACACCTGATCCGCACCTAGTCCGCACCTAACCCGAACCTCACAGGAAGCTGATTTCACCGCCGGCCCGACGCGGTTGTCCCGCGGCGGGCCGGCGCAATGGGGCTTCTGGGCCGATCGCCGCGCGGGTTATGCGCAGGTGAATCCGAAAGACGCCGGTGCGGAGTAGTAGCCGTAGCCGTCGGACGTCACAACGTTGACCTGGGTGTACAGGCCCTGCGTCGTGCAGGTTCCCAGCGTGTAGCTCTCGCCGTGGGAACCGAAGCTGCTCACGTTCGCCGCGCCCGACCAGTACGAGGTCCAGGGCGAAATCCCGCCTTCGACGGACATGGAACAGAAGAACTGGTTGGCGCCCCAGCTGTTGCAGTACAACCCCGCGATGATCGGCGGCTCGGTACCGGCCCGCGCCGCCGACGCGGGCACGAGCACCGCGGCGCCGATGAGCGCCGCCGTGGCGGCGCCGGCGCCCAGGCGGCTCGAACGCAGAGATCTCAGCTTCACAGCAGCTCCTCGTGACTCGGACAAGGTGCGACGGATTTCTTGGGTACAAGATGCCTGCCGCGACGACGGAGCGCAAGATGTTCGCAGTGGACTGAAAATTGCAGATGTGTGGGCCGCAAAGTATGGACATCCTAGATGCACCTCCGGCCCTCACGGCCGGCTCAGTGCTCGATCCCCGTGGCCACGTCCTTGACCGGATGGTCGTGCGGGGTCGGGAAGTCTGCCGGTGGTTGCCGCCGCTATAGTCACAGAAATGCGCTGAACAGGCGCAATTTCTCCAAGTCATGCCTCTTTAGTGGGAAATGCGAAGCAGGGGCCATACCTTGCTGATGATTCGTAGCTGATCATCCGCACCTCCTTCCCTTCCCCGCCGGAGGACCCGTGAAATTGGCCCCCCGACCCGCAGGCCTCGGCGCGACCGCAGGCCCCGGCGCCGGCGCCGCAGCCGCCCGCCTGCTGCGCGTCGTCACCAGCGCCGCCCTGGTGGTCGCGTCCACGACGGCCGGTTTCGCGCTCGGCGCCGCTCCGGCGCTGGCCGCGCAGGTCGCGTGCACGCCGACGGGTTCCAACACCGCCTGCGTCAGCTTCACGTACTCCGGGAGCGACCAGGCCTTCGTCGTGCCCAAGGGCGTCAGCAGCCTGACGGTGAGCGCGTCCGGTGCGGGCGGCGGCGGGCGGAACGGCGCGGCCGGCGGCCTGTCCACCGGCACGCTCGCGGTGTCCGCGGGCGACAGCCTCACCGTCATGGTCGGCCAGGCCGGCACGGTGAAGGGCGCCGCCACCTACGGCGCGGGCGGCAGCGGCGGCAGCGGCTCGCGCTTCAGCGGCGGGTCCGGCGGCGGCATGAGCGCCCTGTGGACCGGCGCCTCGCTCACCGGGACCCCGCTGCTCGTCGCCGGTGGCGGGGCCGGCGGCGCCGAGGGCGGGTCCTCCGGCGGCAGCGGCGGCGGGGCCTCGGGCGCCAACGGCGGCAACCCCGGCTCCGGCGGCGGCTCCGGCGGGCAGGGCGGCAGCCAGAGCACCGGCGGCCCCGCGGCCGTCACCACCAACAACTGCGCCTCCGGCCCGACCGCCGGCGCGCGCTACCGGGGCGGGAACGGCGGCAACGGCGGGGCCGACGCGGGCGGCGGTGGCGGCGGCGGGTACTTCGGCGGTGGCGGCGGCCAGTGCCAGCAGGACACCGGCGGCACCAACAGCGACACCGGCGGCGGCGGTGGCTCCGGCTACACCGGCGGCGCCGGCGTCACCGACGGCAGCACCCAGGCCGGCCTCGGCAGCGCGGCGCGCACCGACGGCTCGGTCACCCTCCAGTGGGTCGCCCCTGCCCCGGTCATCACCGGCCCGGCCGCCAACTCCACGCAGCTCATCAGCAAGCCGCCGATCAGCGGCACCGGCGTGCCCGGCACCACCATCACGGTGAAGGAGGGCTCTGCGACGCTGTGCACCGCGACCGTGCAGCCGGACAACACCTGGTCGTGCACACCGTCGTCGGCGCTCGCCAACGGCTCGCACTCCGTCGTCGCCACCGCCACCGACCCCGCCGCGCCGTCGGCCGTCTATCCGGCCAGCAACACGCAGCCGTTCAAGGTCGACACCACGACGAACCTCAAGATCGTCAAGTCGGCGCCGGACGTCCTCCAGGCCGGCGACCCGATCACCTTCACGCTGACCGCGACGAACGCCGGCCCGGCCGCGGCCGCCGGTGCCGTGGTCCAGGACACCGTCGACTCGCAGCTGACCGGCGTCGCCTGGTCCTGCGCCGCCACCGGCGGAGCCGTCTGCGCCACCGCGACCGGCACCGGCAACGCCGTATCAGCGAACGTCGACATCCCGGTCGGCGGGCAGATCGTCATCACCGTCAAGGGCAACACCTCGACGTCGATGAAGACCCAGGTCCTCAACAACACCGCGACCATCGCCGCGGCCGCCGGCAGCACCGACCCCGACCTGACCGACAACCGCTCGACCACCGCGACCTCGGTCACCGCGCCCAAGGACGCCTGCGGCTACGTGCCGGTGAACCTGGTCAACGGCAGCTTCGAGCAGCCGGTGACCTCGGCCGGGGTGACCATGGTCGACGACTCGACCGTGCCGGGCTGGAACACCACCGCCAGCGACCACAAGATCGAGATCTGGCGCAGCGGCACCAACGGCGTCCCGTCGGCCGACGGCAACCAGTTCGTCGAACTGAACGCCAACGAGGTCTCCACGCTCTACCAGGACATCCCGACCGTGCCGGGCACCCCGATGAACTGGGCCCTGTCCCACCGCGGCCGCCTGGGCACCGACGTCATGCGGCTGGAGATCGGGCCGCCCGGCGGCTCGCTGATCGCCCAGACCCCGAACGGCCAGAACAGCACCTCCATCTCCGACGGCAACACCGCCTGGGGCCACTACACGGGTTCCTACACCGTCCCGTCCGGGCAGACCGTCACCCGCTTCGCCTTCGTCTCGGTCTCCTCCACCGGCGGCAACAACAGCATCGGCAACTTCCTCGACAACATCGTCTTCGGCTCGCCGGGCTGCCTGAAGCCCACGAAGACCGTCGCGGACGTGCAGGGCAACAGCCCGGCCCGGCGCGGCGACACCCTGGCCTACACGATCTCCGCGAACAACCCGGGGAACACCCAGACCACGGGCTCGTACATCAACGATGTCATCCCCGCGAACACCGCCTTCGTGCCCGGCTCGATCAAGCTGATCAGCCCGACCGGCGTGGCCACCGCGGTGAGCGACGCGAACGGCTTCGTCGGCGGCGCCATCAAGGTCGCCGTAGGAACCGGCGGCCCGCCGACCGCCGGCGGCGTCGTGCAGCCCGGCGAGACCTGGAAGGTGAGCTTCCAGGTGACGGTGAACGCCGCCGCCCCGGCCGGCACGACCATCGCCAACTCCGCGACCGCCACCTGGATCCCGGTGCCGGGCACGCCGGCCAAGACCTCCGACCCGGCGGTGGCGACCATCAAGGTCGAGCAGGCCGACCTGGCCGCGCGCAAGCAGGCCTCGACGACCCCGGTCAGCCCGGGCCAGACCTTCACCTACCAGATCACCCTCACCAACAACGGCCCCGACCAGGCGCGCAACGTCAAGGCCTCGGACCCGCTGCCCTCGAAGGTGTCGTTCGTGTCCTCGCCGGACGGCTGCACCGCGACCGCCGGCAACGGCGGGACCGTCACCTGCGGCCCTGCGGCCTCCCTGGCCGGCGGCGCGTCCAAGTCCTGGTCGATCACGGTGAAGCTGGACCCGTCCTACACCGGTGACGGCACCGACCAGGGCAACGTCGCCACGCCCTCGGCGGACACCCCCGGCACGATGACGCCGAGCGGCACCGTCTATCCGCCGGGCCCGATCACGCCGACCGCGGCGCTGGTCGCGACGAAGACCGCCTCGACCACGCCGGTGAAGCCCGGCCAGACGTACACGTACACGGTGACCGTGCGGAACGACGGTCCTTCGACAGCGGTGGCCGTCGGCATGACCGACCCGCTGCCGTCGAAGGTGTCGTTCGTGTCCTCGGCCGACGGCTGCACCGGGACCGCCGGCAACGGCGGGACGGTGACCTGCGGCCCGCAGGCGACGC
This sequence comes from Catenulispora sp. EB89, assembly GCF_041261445.1. NCBI lineage: Bacteria > Bacillati > Actinomycetota > Actinomycetes > Catenulisporales > Catenulisporaceae > Catenulispora > Catenulispora sp. EB89. The sequence continues at coordinate 126,013 of NZ_JBGCCU010000016.1, read as the reverse complement.
TGCTTCCGGGGACGTCTAAGTCCTGGACCTTCACGGTGAAGCTCGACCCCTCCTACACCGGAAACGGCTCGGACCAGGGCAACGTGGCCACGCCGACCTCCACCACCGGCGGCACCAAGACGCCCAGCGGCCAGGTGCTCCCGCCCGGCCCCGCGACGCCGTCGGCCGACCTGCTGACCACCAAGGAGACGACGACCACCACCCCGGTCGCCCCGGGTCAGACCTTCACCTACAAGGTGACGGTCACCAACAACGGCCCGTCCACGGCGGTCGCAGTCGGCGCCACCGACCCGCTGCCGTCGAAGATCTCGTTCGTGTCCTCGACGGACGGCTGCACCGCCGGCGCGGGGAACGGCGCGACGGTGACGTGCGGCCCGGAGGCGACGCTGCTTCCCGGCGCGTCGAAGTCGTGGACCTTCACGGTGAAGCTCGACCCCTCCTACACCGGAAACGGCTCGGACCAGGGGAACATCGCCACCGCGACCTCCACCACCGGCGGGACAAAGACGCCGAGCGATCCGGTCTATCCGCCGGGACCCGTCGCACCGCCGAACGCTCACCTGACCACCACCAAGACCACGTCCGCCACCCCGGTGAAGCCGGGGCAGACGTTCACCTACACGGTGACGGTGTCGAATCAGGGTCCTTCTACCGCCGTGGCCGCGGGTTCGACGGACGCGTTGCCGTCGAAGGTGTCGTTCGTGTCGTCGGCGGACGGCTGCACCGGCACGGCCGGCAACGGCGGGACCGTGACCTGCGGTCCGGAGGCGTCGCTCCTTCCGGGTGCGTCGAAGTCGTGGACGTTCACGGTGAAGCTCGACCCGTCCTACACCGGCGACGGCAAGGATCAGGCCAACGTCGCCACCGCGACTTCACCCACCGACGGCACGAAGGACCCGAGTCCGCCGGTGGACCCGCCGGGACCGGTCACGCCCGAGGCCGATCTGGTCACGACGAAGACCACGTCGACCACGCCGGTCAAGCCCGGCGGGACGTTCACCTACACCGTGACGGTGCAGAACAACGGCCCCTCGACCGCCGTGACCGTGGGTGCGACGGACACGCTACCGTCGCAGATCTCCTTCGTGTCCTCGGCGGACGGCTGCACCGGTCCGGTCGGCGCCAACGCCGCGACGGTGACCTGCGGTCCGGAGGCGACCCTGCTTCCGGGTGCTTCGAAGTCGTGGACCTTCACGGTCAAGCTCGACCCGTCCTACACCGGCGACGGTACGGATCAGGGCAACGTGGCGACCGCGACCTCTCCGACCGATGGCACGAAGGACCCCAGCGGTCCGCCGGTGAACCCGCCCGGCCCGATCACGCCCGAGGCGGATCTGAAGACGGTGAAGACGACGTCGAGCACGGCCGTGAAGCCGGGCCAGACGTTCACCTACACCGTGACCGTCACGAATCAGGGCCCTTCCACGGCGGTGACCGTCGGCACCAAGGACACCCTGCCGTCGCAGATCTCGTTCGTGTCGTCGGCGGACGGCTGCACCGGCACTGCCGGCAACGGTGGAACGGTGACGTGTGGGACTGAGCCGGCGCTGCTGCCTGGCGCGTCGAAGTCGTGGACGTTCACGGTGAAGCTCGACGCCTCCTACACCGGTGATGGCAAGGACCAGGCCAACGTCGCCACCGCGACGTCCCCCACCGACGGCACGAAGGACCCGAGCCCGCCGATCGACCCGCCGGGCCCGATCACGCCGGAGGCCGACCTGGCCACGACGAAGGCCACGTCCACGACGGCGGTCAAGCCGGGCCAGACGTTCACCTACACGGTGACCGTCACCAACAACGGTCCGTCGACGGCGGTGAGCGTGGGTGCCACGGACCCGCTGCCGTCGAAGGTGTCCTTCGTCTCCTCGGCGGACGGTTGCACCGGTCCCGTCGGGACCAACGGCGGCACCGTCAGCTGCGGCGGCGGCGTGACGCTGCTGCCGGGTGCGTCGAAGTCGTGGACGTTCACCGTCAAGCTCGACCCCTCCTACACCGGTGACGGCTCCGACCAGGGCAACGTCGCGACCGCGACGTCTCCGACCGATGGCAAGAAGGACCCCAGCGGTCCGCCGGTGAACCCGCCCGGCCCGATCACGCCGGAAGCGGATCTGAAGACGGTGAAGACCACGTCCTCCACCGCGGTGAAGCCGGGCCAGACGTTCACCTACACCGTGACCGTCACGAATCAGGGCCCTTCGACAGCGGTGACCGTCGGCACCACCGACACCCTGCCGTCGCAGATCTCGTTCGTGTCGTCGGCGGACGGCTGCACCGGCACCGCCGGCAACGGCGGAACGGTGACGTGTGGGACTGAGCCGGCGCTGCTCCCGGGCGCGTCGAAGTCGTGGACGTTCACCGTGAAGCTCGACCCCTCCTACACCGGCGACGGTACGGATCAGGCCAACGTCGCCACCGCGACCTCTCCCACCGACGGCACCAAGGACCCGAGCCCGCCGGTCGACCCGCCCGGCCCGATCAAGCCCGAGGCCGACCTGAAGCTGACCAAGACCACGCCGTCGACCACGCCGGTGAAGCCGGGTCAGACCTTCGACTACGTCCTGGCGGTCAAGAACAACGGTCCCTCGACCGCGGTGAACGTCGGGGCCACCGACCCGCTGCCCTCGAAGCTGTCGTTCGTCTCCTCGGTCGACGGCTGCACCGGTCCGGTCGGGACCAACGGCGGCACCGTCAGCTGCGGTGGCGACGTGACGCTGCTGCCCGGTGAGACGAAGACCTGGACGTTCACCGCGAAGCTCGACCCGTCCTACACCGGAGACGGCTCGGACCAGGGCAACGTGGCCACCGCGACGTCCTCGACCGACGGCACGAAGGATCCCAGCGATCCGAAGCCGCCGCCCGGGCCGGTGGCGCCGCCGGAGGCGCACCTGACGACGGTGAAGTCGACGTCGAGTGCGCCGGTGAAGCCGGGGCAGACGTTCACGTACACCGTGACCGTCACGAATCAGGGCCCTTCGACCGCCGTGAACGTGGGCGCTGCCGACCCGCTGCCGTCGAAGATCTCGTTTGTGTCTTCGGCCGACGGCTGCACCGGCACCGCCGGCGAGGGCGGGACGGTCACCTGCGGGCCCGAGGCGTCGCTGCTGCCGGGCGCGTCGAAGTCGTGGACGTTCACCGTGCTGCTCGACCACGCCTACACCGGCGATGGCTCGGACCAGGGCAACATCGCCACCCCGACCTCGCCGACCGGCGGCGAGAAGGACCCGAGCGGGCTGATCGAGCCGCCCGGCCCGATCATGCCGGAGGCGGACCTGGCGACGGCGAAGTCGGCGGTCGGCACGACCCCGGTCAAGCCCGGGGAGACCTTCGACTACCTGGTCACGACCACGAACCACGGCCCGTCGGCGGCGGTGAACGTGAACGTCGCCGACCCGCTGCCGAAGTACCTGGCGTTCGTCTCCTCGGCCGACGGCTGCAGCGGTCCGGCCGGCACCGACGGCGGGCTCGTCTCCTGCGGGCCGCTGGCCTCGCTCGGCGGCGGCGCGTCGAAGTCCTGGACGTTCACGGTGCGGCTCGACCCGGCCTACACCGGCGACGGCTCGGACCTGGGCAACCGCGCGACCTCGAAGTCGGACACCACCGACCCGAACCCGGACGACAACACCTCGCCGCCGGCCCCGCCGCCGGCCGGCAAGGTCGACCCGCCGGAGGCCGACCTGTCGGCGCACAAGGAGACGGTCACCGACACGCCGGTCGGCCCCGGGCAGACCTTCGCCTACCGGGTGCGGATCACGAACGCCGGGCCGTCCACCGCGGTCGCGGTGCGGGCCGTGGACGCGCTGCCCGCGCGGCTGTCGTTCGTCTCCTCGGCCGACGGCTGCACCGCCCCGGCCGGCGTGTACGGCGCGACGGTGACGTGCGGCCCGCGGGCGGCGCTGGCGCCCGGCGCGTCGGTGTCGTGGACCTTCACGGTGAAGCTCGACCCGGGGTACACCGGCGACGGCTCCGACGTGCTCAACACGGCGACCGCCAAGTCGGACACCAAGGACCCGGATCCGGGCAACGACACCTCGCCCCCGGCGACCGTGCCCGGCGGCAAGGTGGCCCCGGCCGAGGCCGACCTGTCGACCGCGAAGACGGCCCACCCGCCGGCCGGCGGCGTGGTCCGACCCGGCGGCACGTTCCGGTACACCGTGACGGTCACCAACCACGGCCCGGCGACGGCCCCGAACGTCCGCATCAGCGACCCGCTGCCGACGATGCTGTCCTTCGTCTCCTCGCCGGACGGCTGCACCGGCCCGGCCGGCACCCCCGGCGGCACCGTCACCTGCGGCCCGGAAGCGAAGCTGGCACCCGAGGCGTCGAAGTCGTGGACGTTCACGGTGCGGCTGGCCCCGACGTACAAGGGCAACGGCTCGGACATCAGGAACAAGGCGACCGCGGCCAGCGACGCCATCGACCCGAACCCCGGCGACAACAGCAACGACCCGAACGACCCGGGGAACCGCATCACCGTCGGAGCGCTGCCGCCGACCGGCGCCACCGGCCTGTGGCAGACCTCGACGGCCGCGCTGATGGCGCTCGCCGCGGGCGGTGCGCTGGCTTACGGTGCGCGGCGGCGGGGGACGGCCGGGACGTCCAGGAGGTAGGTGTTCGCAGGGTACGCAGACGCCCGGCCGGGGTATCCCGGCCGGGCGTCTGCGTGGGTCGGCTGTTGCTCCTCGCCAACAGCACTCGGAGGCGGATGACGTCCGGAAGCGAACCTTCAGTCCCGCGGCAGCGTCCGTGGATAACCGAACCGAGAAAGCGAACCCATACTCGCGAACCGTGTCAGCGCCTGGATCTGCTCGCCCCGCACCGCGAGCACGATGAGCCCGCACGCCCGCCAGATCGGCGCCTGGGGGTCGAGCAGGTACAGCACCAGCGCCGGCTGCCCGTTGGCCCGGGTGGGCAGCAGCTTGAACTCCTGCCCCCGATGCGTCTGCAGCAGGAAGCGCGCGATCTCCACGGGCCCCCGGTGCTCGTCGGGCTCCGGCGGCATCGTCAGCCGGGCGTCGTCGGTCAGCAGCGCCAGCAGCTCCTTCAGATCGAAGCGCTGGAACGCGCTCACGAACCGGTCGACGACCGCGGCCTCGGCCGGTGACTTCGGCATCGGCACCTCGTTCGGGTGCTGGTCCGGCGGCAGCGCGGCGCGCGCCCGGATCAGGGCGCTGTTGACCGCGGTCGGGGTGGTGCCCAGGATCTCCGCGGTCTCGGCCGCGGGGAAGCCGAGCACGTCGCGCAGCACCAGCACTGCGCGCTGCTGTGGCGGTAGGCGTTGCAGCCCCGCCACGAACGACAACGCGATCGACTCGCGCGCGTCATAGCGTGCTTCGGGGCCGGCGGTCAGGTCGTCCACGTCGCCGGGGAACGGCTCCAGCCACCACGGCTCGCCGGACCACCCCTGTGCCGAGCGCCCCGCGCCGTGGTCGGGCAGTCCGGCCGGCTGCGGGCGGCGGGACTCGCCGCGCAGGTAGTTGAGACAGTGGTTGGTCGCGATCCGGTACAGCCACGCCCGCAGCGACCGGCCGTCGAACCGTTCGATCGCCCGCCATGCCGCCAACAGGGCCTCCTGAAGCACGTCCTCGGCGTCCTGCACCGATCCGAGGATCCGGTAGCAGTGCGCCTGCAACTCGCGGCGGTGGGGCTCGATGAGCTCGCGGAAGGCCTCACCGTCTCCGGCCTGGGCCAGGGCGAGGGTCGCCTCGGTCATGGTGAGTCCTGTCCTTTCGTGCGGCCGCCTGGAAAACCCGTCCTGAGAATGCAACACCGGCGGCGGCCCGAATTCATCGCCGACGCGTCGGTGAATCGCCGCGACGGCCGGTGCTTCACCCGGTGAGGACTTTCGCCCGCGACTCACCAGCGACCACCGGAGACACCCATGACCTCACTGGACGGCAGAAGCGACATCCGTGGCGCCGCGCCCGGAACATCCGCACCACCCGCGCCACCCGGCACCCCACACCCCTGGCGCGCGTTCGCCCTGCTCGCCGTGGCCGCCTTCATGACGGCGGTCGACATGCTGATCGTCAACGTCGCCCTCCCGACGATCGGCACCAAGCTCCACTTCGCCGAGTCGGACCTGCAGTGGGTGGTGACCGCGTACGCCGTCGCCTTCGGCGGCTTCCTGCTGCTCGGCGGCCGGACCGCCGACCTGCTCGGCCGCCGGCGCGTGTTCGCCGCCGGGCTCGCGCTGTTCACCGCGGCCTCGCTGGCCTGCGCGCTGGCGACCGGCGCCACGTTCCTCATCGTCATGCGCGGAGTCCAGGGCCTGGGCGCCGCTGCGGTGCTGCCCGCCGGGCTGTCCATCGTGATGAACATGTTTCCCGAGGGCGCCGAGCGCAACAAGGCGCTCGGCATCTGGGGCGCGGTCGGCGCCAGCGGGGCGACGTTCGGCGTGCTGGCCGGTGGCGCCCTCACCCGGTACGCCGGCTGGCAGTACATCTTCTATCTGAACGTCGTCATCGGCGGCGCCGCCCTGCTGCTGGTCCGCCGGGTCGTGCCGGAGAGCAGGGCCGTGCCGGGCGGCGCGCAGCCCAGCACGCGCCGCCGCTACGACCCCCTCGGCGCCGTCACCGTGACCGGCGCCCTGGTGCTCGCGGTCTACGCGATCTCCCAGGCCCCGACCGTCGGCTGGACGGCCGCCCGGACGCTGGCCCTGCTCGCGTCGGCCGCGGTACTGCTGGCCGCGTTCCTCGTCATCGAGGCCAGGGCACAGGCGCCGCTGCTGCCGCTACGGCTGTTCCGCCTGAGGTCCCTGGCCGGATCCAACGCGGTCGGCTTCCTGCTCGGCGCCAGCTTCTACGGCTACATCTTCATCGGCACCCTGTACATGCAACAGGTGCTCCACTACTCCGCGATGACGACCGGCCTGGCCTGGCTGACCGTCGGCCTGACCGGCGTCGTCCTCGCCGGCCCGGCCCAGATCCTGGTCACCCGCGCCTCGGTCCGAGTGGTGATGGCCGTCGGGATGACGGTGACCGGAGCCGGGATCCTGTGGCTGACCCAGGCGCCGGTGCACGGCAGCTTCCTGGCGAACCTCGCCGGCCCCTTCTTCCTGACCGGAACGGTCACCTGGGTGTTCATCCCGGTCTCGATCGGCGCCCTGGTCGGCGTCACCGAACGCGACGCGGGCATCGCCTCCGGCCTCATCGACTCCTCCCAGCAGCTCGGCGGCGCGATCGGCATCGCGGTCGCCTCGACCGTGGCCGCCGCGCGCTCCCGTGCGATGCTCGGCCACGGCCACCCCGCCGCCGACGCGCTCACCGGCGGATTCCACCAGGCACTGTGGGTCTGCGGCCTCGCCGGCCTGGCCGCGGTCCCGGTGGCGCTGCTGCTCACTGGTGCGCGCCGGGCCGCCATGTCACAATAATTCGGTCAGGAGTGAATCAGAAGCCTTATTCACTGCGGAACTGCGATTCCAGCGAGGGACGGATTCCATGACGGCATCACGAAGGCGCACGACGGCACTGGCGGTCAGCGTGGCCGGCCTGTTCGCCCTCACCGGCGGCATCGCGGACGCGACGGCGTCCTACCTCACCTACCGGGGCGAGTATTCGGTGCAGTTCAGCACCGAGGCGAGCTGCGCCGCCTCGAGCGCGGCCCGGAACGACCCGCCGGACGTGCTGACCTACACCTGCTCGTACTACGCCAGCGACCCCCGCAGCCCCAACGGCAACGGAGGCGCCGGCTGGTACTACTACTACCGCTATGAGATCGACTGAGACCGCCCTAGATGATTGATTCCTGGGGGTACCGGCGCGAAACGGCTGATCAGCGGCGCCTGGCCGCCCCGGCCGCCCACCCACAGCCAACCAGGCTGAGGGAGGTCGTCCGGGTCACCCATGCTTGCTGCTGAGCCGTTTCGCAAGTTCCCATGTCAGCTGCGGTTCCGTACGCCGGAACCCCCAGGAATCAATCATCTAGTCGGCGGCCCCTGAACCGGTCGCCGACCCCGTCGCCTTGTCGATGATCCACGCCAGATTGAACGACTCCTCCTGCCAGGCGGTGTACCGCCCTGACCGCCCGCCGTGCCCGGCCTCCATCTCGGTCTTGAGCAGGAAGTCCTGCACGCCGCCGGCCTCGGCGCGCAGCCGCGCGATCCACTTGGCCGGCTCGTGGAAGCCGACGCGGGTGTCGTTGAGGCTGGTCACCGCGAGGATCGCCGGGTACTGCACGTCCGCGACGTTCTCGTAGGGGCTGTAGCCCTTCATGTACGCGTAGACCTCGGCGTCCTCGACCGGGTTGCCCCACTCGTCCCATTCCATGACGGTCAGCGGCAGGTCGGGGTCGAGGATCGTGTTGAGCGCGTCGACGAACGGGACCTCGGCGACGATCGCCCGGAAGTCGTCCGGGGCGAGGTTGGCGACGGCGCCCATCAGCAGGCCGCCGGCGCTGCCGCCGCGTGCGACGAGCCGGTCCCGGCTGGTCCACCCGTCGGCGACCAGCTGCCGGGCGGCGGCGACGAAGTCGGTGAAGGTGTTGCGCTTGACCAGGAGCTTGCCGTCCTCGTACCACTGCCGCCCCAGCTCGCCGCCGCCGCGCACGTGCGCGATCGCGAAGACGAACCCGCGGTCCAGCAGGCTCAGGCGCGGGATGGAGAAGTACGGGTCGATGGAGGCCTCGTACGAGCCGTATCCGTACAGCACGCACGGATTCGAGCCGTCGGCGACGACGCCCCGCCTGCGCACGAGCGTCACCGGCACCCGCACGCCGTCCTGCGCGGTGGCCCAGACCCGCTCCTGCACGTAGTCGGCCGGGTCGTAGCCGCCTAGCACCGGCTGCCGCTTCAGCAGCGTCAGCTCGCCGGTCGCGACGTCGTAGTCGTAGACGCTCGACGGCGTGACCATGGAGGTGTAGTCGAGGCGGTAGCGGGTGGTGTCGTAGTCGGGGTTCTTGTCCGGGCTGACCGTGCGGACCTGCTCGGGGAACTCGATCGGCGTGCCCTGCGCGGACGGCGTCCCGGTGGCCGCGTCGACCTTGTGCACGGCCAGGCCGGTGAGCCCGTCGCGCCGGAAGGCCACGACGAGGTGGCCGGCGAACGCCTCGACGTAGTCCAGCCGGACGCCCGGCTGGTACGGCACGAGCGGCGTCCACGCGCTGTCGCCGCCGAGCGCGGACACCGGCGCGGACGCGAGCTCGAAGTCGGTCTTCCCGTCCGCGTTGTGCAGCACCAGCAGCAGGTCGCGGGACGGATCGCCGGGATGGGCCCAGTGGTCGACCGAGTACTCGACGCCGTCGCGGCGCGGCGCGACGATCCGGAGCTCGCCGGCCGGGTCGTCGGCGTCCAGCAGCCGCACCTCGCTGGTGATCTTCGAGCCGCAGAAGATCTCGATGAACCGCTCGCTGCGCGTGAGCCGGACGTCGACGTAGAACCGCTCGTCGTCCTCCTGCAGCACGATCTCGTCCTGCGCCGCGGGCGTCCCGAGCACGTGCCGGTACACGCGGTGGGTCCGGAAGGAGTCGTTGACCGTGGTGTAGAACAGCGTCGAGGCGTCCCGGGTCCACGCGATCGAGGTGTAGGTGTCGGCGACCTCGTCGGCGAAGTCCTCGCCGGTGGCCAGGTCCCGCACCTTGAGCGTGTAGCGCTCGTCGCCGGCGAAGTCGACCGAGTAGGCCAGGCGCAGGCCGTCGGGGGAGACCTCGAACCCGCCGAGGGAGAAGAACTCGTGCCCGTCGGCGATGACGTTGCCGTCGAGCAGGACGTGCTCGCCGGGCAGCGCGGACCCGTCCTCGGGCAGTGACGGCGGCGTCGGGCCGTCGGCGGCGACCCGGCAGTGGATCGCGTACTGAAGCCCCTCGACATTGCGCGAGTAGTACCACCAGTCGCCCTTGCGGGTGGGGACCGACAGGTCGGTCTCCTTCGTCCGGCCCTTGATCTCCTGGAAGACCGTCTCCCGCAGCCCGGCCAGCCCGGCCGTCGCGGCCTCGGTGAAGGCGTTCTCCTCCTTGAGGTACGCCAGAACCTCCGCGTCCTCCCCGTCGATCATCCAGGCGTAGGGATCGTTGACGACATCGCCGTGACGGGAACGTTCGTGGTCACGGCGGGCAGCTACCGGCGGCTTCATACCGGAAGTCTAGGTGGCGGCGATCCCTCACCGCCCTGTCCCCGCGTGCACCACCGCCAGCTCCGGCGCCCCGAGCCCGAACGCCGCGTGCCAGGCCCGCACCGCGTCCGTCAGCTGGTCCGCCGGGCACAGCGCGGTGAACCGGATATCCGACGTCGAGATCGTCTCCAGCTGCACCCCGGCCTCGGCGAGCGTCTCGCAGCAGGTCGCCAGGACCCCCGGCTGTGACAGCAGGCTGCTGCCGATCAGCGAGACCTTCCCGATCCGCTCCGCGTACCGCAGGTCCTCGAACCCCAGCTCCGCGCTCTCCTCCCGCAATGCCCGCAGCACCGGCGGGCCGTCCTGCGCCGGCAGCACCAGCGAGATGTCCGGCCGCCCGCGCGACGTCCACGAAGCGTCCAGCACCGAATAGTGCAGCTCGGCCTCGATCCCCGCGACCACCTGCAGGATCCGTGCGGTCAGCTCCGGCGACCCCGGCACCCCGCACAGTGTGGTCTTCGCCTTCGACGCGTCGTGCGCCACCCCGGCCACCGCCGAGTACTCGGCGTGCGCCGCGCCCGCCGATCCGGAGACCATCGTCCCCGGCTCGGCGCTGTACGAGGAACGGACCCGGACCGGTATCCCGTGCCGCGCCGCGTACTCCACACTCCGTGGCGCCAGCACCTTCGCGCCGCTGATCGCCAGCTCCCGCATGACGTCGTAGCCGACGTGCTCCATCAGGCGCGCGTCGGACACGATGCGCGGGTCGGCGGTGTAGACGCCGTCGACGTCGGTGTAGATCTCGCACAGGTCGGCCTTCAGCGCCACCGCCAGCGCGACGGCGGTGGTGTCGGAGCCGCCGCGTCCCAGCGTCGTGACGGTGCTCTCGCCGGCTTCGTCCATATGCACGCCCTGGAAGCCCGCGACCACCGCGATCGCGCCGCGGTCGAGGGTCTGCCGGACCCGGTCCGGCCGCACCTCGGTGATCCGCGCGCGCCCGGCCGTCGCGGCGGTGCGGATCCCGGCCTGCGCGCCGGAGAACGAGCGGGCCGGCGTCCCCAGCGCCTCGATCGCCATCGCCATCAGGGCGTTGGAGATGCGCTCGCCGGCGCTCAACAACATGTCCAGCTCCCGCGGCACCGGCTCCGGGCTCACCTGCCCGGCCAGCTCCAGCAGGTCGTCGGTGGTGTCGCCGATGGCCGAGACCACCACGACCACGTCGTGGCCGGCCTGACGGGTGGCCACGACGCGTTCGGCGACCCGGATGACGCGCTCCGTGCTCTGCACCGAGGACCCGCCGAATTTCTGCACGATGAGGCTCATGGCTCAGGCCTCCCGGTGGGTGGCTTTCGCCGTCCGGATCGCGGTCAGCAGGATCGAGCAGGCCGCCTCGACGATGCCGGCGGTGACGTTCAGCGGCGGCAGCATCCGCACCACGCAGTCGTCCCGGCCGCCGAGCTCGACGATGAGCCCGCCGCGCAGCGCCGCCGCCTGTACGGCCGCGGCCAGCCCGCCGGCCGGCCGGCCGTTCTTCGGGTCGGCGAACTCGATGCCCCACATCAGCCCCTGGCCCCGGACCTCCGACACCCACGGGTCGTCCAGCAGGGGCTTGAGCCGGTCGGCGATCTGCTCGCCGCGCCGCACCACGTTGTCCAGGACACCGTCGCGCCGGATGATCTCCACCGCCGCGGCGCCGGCGGCGAAGGCCAGCTGGTTGCCGCGGAAGGTGCCGGTGTGCGCGCCGGGCGCCCAGACGTCGAGCGCGGCGTCGTAGATGATCAGCGCCACCGGCGTGCCGATCCCGCTGAGCGCCTTGGACGCGATGACGACGTCCGGTTCGATGCCGTACTGCTCGAAGGCGAACCACGTCCCGGAGCGTCCGCAGCCGGTCTGGACCTCGTCGACCACCAACGGGATTCCCAGTTCGCGGGTCAGGGAACGGACTCGGCGCGCGAACTCCTTGGTCGCCGGGATGACGCCGCCCTCGCCCTGGACCATCTCCATGACCACGGCGGCCGGCAGCGGCACGCCGCCGTTGCCGTCGGTCAGCGCCCGCTCCAGGACCTCGGCGCAGTTCGTCGCGCAGCTGTCCGGGCTCAGCCCGATCGGGCAGCGCGCGCAGTAGGAGTACGGGAAGAAGTGGACGCCGGGCATGCCGTTGGGCACCGGCCGCTTCTGCGAGACCAGCCCGGTCAGCGCCATGGCCGCGTGGCTGCTGCCGTGGAAGCCGCCCTGGAAGGAGACGACGTCCCCGCGCCCCGTCGCGGTCTTGCACAGCTTCAGCGCGGCGTCGACGGCGTTCGCGCCGGTGGGACCGCAGAAGTGGATCTTCATGCGGTCCCGCATCCCGGCCGGCAGCATGCTGAGCTGGGCCTCGACGAACGCCTCCCGCACCGGCGTGGGGAAGTCCAGGCCGTGGGTGAGCACCCCGAGCTGGTCGGTGACGACGGCCACCAGCTCCGGGTGGTTGTGCCCCAGGGACAGCACGCCGGCGCCGGCCAGGAAGTCGATGAAGACGTTGCCGTCCACGTCGCGGACCAGGCTGCCGGACGCCTCCTGAAGGGCGATCGGCAGCCGTCTGGGATAGCTGCGGGCGTTGGATTCGTAGGTCTGTTGGCGGGCCAGGAACTCCGCCGAGCGGGGTCCGGGCAGGCTCCCGGCCACGTGCGGGGCCAGGAGGGAGTCGAGCTGGACGAGCGAGGTCATGGCGGTCTCCGGAAGGGGGTGAGCGAGAAGTGGGGAAACAGAGAAGAAGCGTCAAGACGAATCAGGGATCTGTCAGTACCGGCGAGCCGGGATCCCGCGCCAGCGGCTGTGGCCGGGCAGGTGCTCGCCCTTCATCACCAGCGACAGCGCGTCCAGCGAGGTCTCCTCGCCGACCTCGGCGTCGTACAGCACGACGCTCCGCGCCCCGACCGAGCTGCCCCGTCCGACCACGACCCGGGACATCTTCATCACCCGGTCCTCGAACAGGTGGGTCTGCAGCGAGGTGAACTCGCCGACCGCCGCGTCGTCGCCGACGTCCACGAGGTCGAACTCGGTCAGGTACGTCGTGTTCAGCCACACCCGCCGCCCGAACCGCGCGCCGAACAGCCGCATCACCCAGGGCGCCAGCGGGGTGCCGGTGAGGCCGGTCATCAGACCGGGCACCACCAGGTTCTCGAACAGGCCGGTGACCAGCTCGGTGCGCCGCACCCAGACGCCCCACAACGGCTCCACCCGCGGCCGGTAGCGGCCGATGACCAGCCACTTGATCAGCACCACCACGAGCGTGGCGAACACCCCGGCGCCGAGCACCAGCGCCGGTCCGAGCAGGAACACCAGCAGCGGCGAACTGCTCTGGGCGAGCTTGATGCTGGTGTACAGCGCGCCCAGGGCGCTCAGGAAGCCGATCGTGGACGGCAGCGTCACGCGCAGGTACTCGATCGCCAGGCGCGCGGCGATCAGCCCGGGGCTGGGATCGTAGGTGTACTTCGCAGGGAACTTCCGACTCTCCTCGCGCCGCGGCAGGAAGATCGCCGGCGAGCCCAGCCACGTCGTCTCCGGGTCGATCGGCCGGGCCGGCGCGACCGAGTGCACCCCGAGCAGGCTGTTGTCACCCATCCGGCCGGATCCCGGCAGCAGCGCGCCGTTGCCCACGAAGCTGCGCCTGCCGACCTCGGCCTGCGCGATCGCGATCCGGCCGCGGTGGAACACCGCCGGCGCGACCACGGCGACATCGGCGACGAAGCTGCGCTCGCCGATGACCAGCATGTCCGGGTCGACGAAGCTCACCGTCGCGACCTCCGACCAGCGCCCCGTGCGGGCGCCGAGCCGGCGCAGGAACGGCACCAGGTACAGCGTGGAGTACAGCGAGTGTGTCAGCGTCAGGCTGGTGGTCATCAGACCGTCGCCGATCCACTTGCGCACGCCGAACCCGCTGCGCTCGGCGTAGATCCCGGGCCGCACCCGCGGCAGCACCAGGCGCTTGACCGCGATGATCAGCAGACAGGTGGTCAGCACCAGCGCCGGACCGGCCAGCAGGGTGGCCGGCAGCGACCAGGCGAAGCCGTCCCGCCAGGCCACCAGGCCCAGCACGGTGCTGCCGGCGGCCGCGATCAGCAGCGGCACCAGGATCAGCACCAGCGCCCCGGCGGCGTAGCCGAGCAGCACGCGGAGCGGCCACCGGCGCTCGTCGGGCCGCTCGCCCAGGACCTGCAGGACGGCCGGGGCCGACTCCTGCGCGGCGGCCGGCGATCCGGCCCAGTGCTCGCCGGCCGGCACCGCGTGGTCGGCGGGGAGCAGCGACTGCTCGCCGAGCGAGGCGTGCGCGCCGAGCGCGGAGCCGGGAAGCAGCACACTGTTGGTCCCCAGGTTGCTGCCCTCGCCGAGCCGGACCGGCGCCAGCCGCAGCCAGCCGCCCTCGACCGCGTACGACTGCACGCGGGCGCCGTATCCGATGCTCACGTGATCGCCGAGCTCGACGAACTTCGGCAGACCGAAGGGCCCTGCGACATGGCAGCCGCGTCCGACCTTGGCTCCCATCATCCGCAACAGCGGCGGCAGCAGCGGCGAGCCCGCGAGCAGGGCGGCCGCCGAACCGACCAGGACCCGGGTGGTGAACCAGAACCGGAAGTAGGTCACCCCCCACAGCGGATACCAGCCCGGTCGCACCCCGGCCAGCAGCAGCCGGCCGGCGAGGGCCGGGATGAGCAGCACGTCGGCCAGCGTCCACGCGATCTCCAGCGGGACGAACTCGGCGTAGCCCATCCGGGCCAGGTAGTCGAGCGGGTCGCCGGAAGTGCTCAGACCGGGCAGCGGCTGGTGCCAGGAGGCCATCAGGCGGTAGACCAGCACCAGCGCCGGCAGCCCGAACACCATGAGCCAGGCGTAGAGCGCGGCCATCTGGGCGAATCCGCAGACCGCGACGCGCAGGCTGGAGTGCTTGCGGGGCTCAGGGCCCTGCTGTTGTTCCGGGTCGGGCGCGGTGGCAGTGGCGTCGTCGACGAGTGCTGCCAGCGCGCTCACTGTGGGGTGGCTGTACAGGTCTGCCATGGCCAGGCCGGCCGTCTCGGGCTGCTTGCGCAGCCGCGACATCAGCCGGGCCGCCGCCATCGAGTGGCCGCCGAGGTCGAGGAAGAAGTCGTCCTCGACGGACAGGTCCTGGACGCCGAGGATGTCCTGCCAGGCGGTCACGAGCACGCGCTCGGTCGGCGTGCGCGCGGCCACGTGCGGCCGCGCGCGCTTGGCCAGCGGCGGCGAGGTCGGGGCGGGCAGCGCGGACCGGTCGACCTTGTCCGCCGCCAGCATCGGCAGGGCGGGCAGGACCTCGACGAAGGCGGGGATCATGTAGTCGGGGAGGCGGGTGCGGAGCTTGGTGTGGAGGCGCTCGCGGAGGTGGTCGTGGTTGTCCTCACACCGAGCCAGCGTCAGATACCCGACCAGGTCCTGCACCACGCCGTCGTGCTCGCGCGGCACCACCACCGCGTTCTCGACGGCCGGGTCCTCCCGCAGCACCTGCTCGATCTCGGCCAGCTCGATCCGGTAGCCGCGGATCTTGACCTGGGTGTCGATCCGGCCCAGGAACTCGATCTCGCCGGCCGGCGTGAACCGGCCCAGGTCGCCGGTCCGGTAGATCCGCGGGCTGTACTCCCGGTCCGGGACCACCGGGTTCGCGATGAACTTCTGCGCGGTGAGCTCGGGCCGGTTGAGGTAGCCGATCGCGACGCCGGGGCCGCCGATGCAGATCTCGCCGCTGTCCCCGGGCGGGACCGGGGCAAGGTTCTCGTCCAGCAGGTAGACGCGGTAGCTGGGCAGCGGCTTGCCGATGGTGACCGGACGCAGCGCCGACAGCTCGGTCCAGGTGGCGCTGACCGTGCCCTCGGTCGGCCCGTAGACGTTCAGCAGCCGCCGGCCCGGCCGGGACCAGCGCCGCACCAGGTCCGGCGGGCACGCCTCGCCGCTGACCAGCAGGCTGCGCAGCGAGGAGATCTCGGCCTCGACGGCGGTCAGCAGCGTCGGCACGCAGCACAGGACTGTGATCGCCTGCTCCACCAGGAACGTCGCCAGCCCCTCGCCGACCCGCCGGTCGTCGGTCGGCCCGGCGATCAGCGTGGCGCCGACCACCCAGGCCGGCCAGACCTCCTCGACGGAGAAGTCGAACGCCAGCGACAGGCCCTGGTAGACCCGGTCCTGCTCGCACACCTGGTAGATCGGTGCGACGGCTTGCAGGAAGTTGACCAGGCTGGCGTGCGAGACGGCCACGCCCTTGGGGCGTCCGGTCGTTCCCGAGGTGTAGATGATGTAGCAGGGCTGCGAGGAATCAGCGCCTGCGCCATCGGCGACAAGCAGCCGCTCCGGCGCCTGCGCCGCGATCCGCGCGGCCAGCTCGTCGAGCTCCAGGATCCGGCACGGCAGCCCGTGCGTCCGGTGCCGCATCATCGAGGTGGTCACCAGGTCGCAGAGCTCTGCGTCCTCGGCGATGAACGCCACCCGGTCGGCCGGGAACGAGGAGTCCAGCGGCACGTACGCGGCCCCCGACTTCATCACCGCGAGCAGCGCGATGTAGCTGTCGACGGAGCGCTCCAGCAGGATGCCCACGTGCCGGCCGGGACCGGCGCCGCGTTCGCGCAGCAGCGCGGCCAGCCGGTTGGCCCGGCGGTCGAGCTCGGCGTAGCTCAGCGAGGCGCTGCCGCAGACGACGGCGACGTTGTCCGGCACCCGGTCGCAGGTCCGCTCGAAGTACTGGGACAGCCATTGCACCTCGGGCAGAATCCAGTGGCCGTCCGGATCGGAGAGGTCCGGATTGTTTTTCGGCACGCCGGATTGGGAGGGCGATTCGACGCTCGACATGATTCCTTCTGTTCACGGGAAGGGGACGGCGACGGCCGCGCAGGCCGGTGAATTGACGTCCGGGCTCATATTATGTGTCGATTGTTAAGGCGACCGTAAACGCCTCGCCGAGGCGGCCCCGAGAATAGAAAACATTATCGGGCGTCGCGGCCGATGTCGCGAGCTGCGGCAATGTGTCCGCGGTGCGGCTGACAACTGGTCCATGCGACGGGCTCCTTGGTGATGTTCAGCCGTCCTACTACCTCGGACAGTAGGGCGGTCTGCACAACCCTCGCAAGACTCTTAATGCTTTTCTCAGACTCGCTCACCATATCTCATGTGGCTGGTCGGAGGGTGGTTTCAGGCCTCCGGGAAAGGGTTCTGGCGAGGGGTCGGTGATCGATTCAGTGCGAATTCACGAAGACTGCGAGGGAAAGGCAAGTGGGAATCTCTGTGATTCCGCGCGATCGGGGGCCGACGCCGGGTGCGACGCCGGAGACCCGGCAAGGGTGGCTGAAGGGTCGCGCGAGTGTGAGCCGCGTGTGAGGACTCCGTGCGGCCGGCGTCGCAAAGACATGAGCCGGACGCGGCAAAGGCGCGGCGGGCCGGTTTCCCGCGATGCCGGCGGTGAGCCGGTCATCGTATCGGTCAGTAGCTTTACCGCTCCAGTGCGGCGCGGGCTATCGTCGCGAGCCAGGCGTGCTCGTCGGGCTGGTCGGCAGCGGTCTGATACAGCCGCCGCCACACCCCGTTCCGGCTCCAGGCCGTGAACCGGCGGTGCGCGGTGGCCGGCGAGACGCCGAATTCCGCCGGCACGCTCCGCCAGGCGCACCCGCTCGTGAGGACGTACACCACGGCGGTGAAGACCGCGCGGTCGTCAAGCGGTGCGCTGCCGCCGCCCTGCGGCCGGGCGGGGAAAGCCGGCAGTAAGGGTTCGACCTGCTGCCACAGCCGATCCGGCACCAGTCGATGTGACAGGACGCCAACCATGGTGCCCATCATGGAACACGATCCTGTCGTTTGTGTAACGAATGCGTCACCACTGGTAGTGGGTCTATACCACGTGAGACGCCGCGGGTGGGTCCCAGGGTTCGTGCACGCCGTGTCCGGAGGGAGCCCTGACCTGGCTATTTCCCCGAACTGCCGGGCGGCGGGCCGTGGTGCGCCACCGGGCGAAGCTTTTTGCTCCATCAGAGTCTTGTCAGGTTCCTCTTTGGAGCGGCGCGGATGGTCAGGACCGCTTTATGGAAGGGTATTGAGATAAGGTGCGAGGCGTCCGGCCTGGGGTCAGGTCCGTCCGGCGCACAGGCTGCATGCCTCTTGGAGTGCGTTTCCGCACGGTTTCGAAAGGTCGGTCGCGTCCGCCGTCGTCTGCCCCACACATCCAAAAGGCCGGCCCGCGAACCACCAGAGTCCGCGAACCGGCCAGCCGGGATCGTCCTCGCGTCAGCCGGCGAAGTCGATCCGGTTGTGGTCGTCCACCGCGCCGCTCCGCAGCTCGCTGTACAGCTTCCCGGAAACGGTGTTCGCCGCCGTGACCGGGCTCGGCTGAATCTCGTCCGAGCACACCGTGCCCGGCTTCGGGAGCGTCAGGTCGGCCAGGTACGTCGCGGTCGCCGCCGTCACGCACGCGCTCCGGCCGAACGCGGTGTGGCCCTCGGCGTCGAACGTCAGCAGCTCCGCGTTGTCGAACGTCTGCGAGAGCGTGACAGCGTCCTGGTACGGAGTGTCCGGGTCCTTGGTCGTCCCGATCACCAGGATCGGCGCCGACCCGGTCGCCCGGTAGGACCCGCTGTAGCGGCTGACCCGCGCGACCGGCCACTGAACGCACGCCGGCGCGCTGTTCTGGTCGTACATCGGCGGCGCGTAGGCCCACGGCGCGCCCAACAGCGGGGCGGCGGCGGCCTCGGCCGTGACGTACGCCTTCAGCTCGTCGACGCTGGTCGGGAAGTCCCGGTCGTTGCACGAGACCACGGTGTTCGGGTTGAGCTGCGCCCAGCTCGCCGTGGACGGCGGGTTGAGCAGGAAGGAGCTCGGGTCGTGCAGCTGGGCCTGGTGCAGCGCCTGGCCGAACGCCGGCCAGATCACCTTGCCGTCGTCCACGTTGAACAGCAGGCGGTAGGCCAGCGTGAAGCCGTTCGCCTTGCGGCCGCTCGGCAGCGTGACCGGGTTGGCGTCCAGGTCGGCCTTGAGCGCGGTGAAGGCCGCCTTGGCGTCGCCGTCGCCGAAGCCGCACATCGCCTGGTTCTGGTCGCACCAGGTCAGGAAGTCGTTCATCGACGCGTCCGTCGCCAGGTACTCCGGGACGTCGTACGCGTAGGGGTCGTTCGCGTAGTGGTTCGGGTCGTACGCCCCGTCCAGCGCCATGGCACGCACCCGGCCGGGGAACATGCTGGCGTACACGGTGCCGACGTACGTGCCGAACGACCGGCCGTAGAACGTCAGCTGCTGCTCGCCGAGCGCCTGGCGGATCAGGTCGATGTCGCGCGCGACGTACTGCGTCCCGAACAGCCCGGCCGTGTCGCCGAGGTTCTTCACGCAGTTCTGGTCATAGTCCGCCGCCACCCGCACGGCGGTGTCGAACGCGTCCGGCCCGGGCACGCCCGGGGTCGCGTCCACGGCCGCGTCGTACTGCGTGTCGTTGTAGCACACGACCGGCGAGCTGGTCTGGATCCCGCGCGGGTCGAAGCTGACCAGGTCGAACTTGTTCTGCAGCTCGGTCGGCAGGCTCGCCCAGCTGTCCCGGCCGAAGGCGAGCCCGCTGCTGCCCGGCCCGCCGGGCTCCATCCACAACGTGCCCACCCGCTGGCTCGGGTCCGCGGCCAGGTGCCGGATCAGGTGCAGCGTGATGGTGGTGCCGGCCGGGTCGCGGTAGTCCAGCGGCACGGCCGCGTCGGAACACTGGAAGCCGCCGCCGCAGTCGGTCCAGTTCAGCGTCGGGACCGGCGGCTGGTCGTCGTGCGGCGCGGCCGGGCTGGCGACGGCCATACCGGCCCCCAGGCCGGTGGCGAGGACCGCCGCCGCCAGGATGGAGGTGAGTCGGCGCCCGGTGCGGGACCGGAGGTGGGTCTTCAAAGAACGACCTTTCTGGATGGCACAGGAAGGTAGCCACGCTCGGCGGCATGGTTTGGTCAGCGATAGTAAAGCAGTAAACATGGACCGACTTCAGAGTTGTATATGTCTTGATGACTGAGTCCCACGGAGAGGCGCTGACAGATGTCTGAGAAGCCCGGCGAACAGTCGAACCGACAGCGGATCCTGATCACCGGCGCCGCCGGGGGAGTGGGCACGATCCTGCGCACCGGCCTGGCCGCGCTCGGGTGGCCGGTTCGCTGTCTGGACCTGCGGATCCCGGACGACGCCGGCGACGCTGGCGGCCCCGGCGTCCCCGGCGACGCGGAGTGGGTCGTCGGCGACGTCACCGACGAGCCGACCGTCCTCGCGGCGATGGCGGACGTCGGCGTCGTGGTGCACTTGGCGGGAATCCCCAAGGAGGACCACTTCGCAGCGATCCTGCACACCAACATCGACGGCACGTACCAGGTCTTCGACGCCGCCGTCCGGGCCGGCGTGCCGCGCGTGCTGTACGCCAGCACCAACCACGTCGTCGGCTACTACCAGCGCTCGGCCTTCGCCGACCGGCCCCTCGGCACCGTGGAGCGGACCCGGCCCGACACGCTCTACGGCGTGTCGAAGGCGTTCGGCGAAGCGCTCGGCTCGTACTACCACGACCGGCACGGACTCCAGGTGGCGTGCGTCCGGATCGGCGCCCTGCTTCCCGAACCGCGGACCCGCCGGATGCTCGACACCTGGTTCAGCCCGGCCGACGCCGTCCGGCTGTTCCACGCGCTGGCCACTGCGCCGAACCTGGGCTACGAGATCGTCTACGGCGTCTCGGCGAACCCGACGGCGTGGGCCGATCCGGAACCCGGGCGGCGCCTCGGGTACGTGCCGCAGGACGACTCCTCGGTCTTCGCGCACCGTTTCGCGGGCCTACCGGTCGACCCGGACGATCCCGAGGTGCGCTATCTCGGCGGGGACTTCACCACCGCCACCCCCGACTGACGGCGATCGACCGACGGCGAACGACCGACGGCGATCGACCGGCGCTGATCGTCAGTGCGGCGCCGTATGGTCACAGCCATGCTCTTCGTCTACAGGTCGCACTACGAGGGTCCGCTGAGCAGGCGCATCCGCCCGGTGCCCGACCACACCGTTCTCGCCTGGTTCCAACGAGGCTGGAACTGCGACGACCCCCGCTCCTGGGTCAAGTCGGAGTTGGGCGGCCACGTCTACGGCTTGTCCTCGATCTTCACGAGGGTGGCGAGCAGGGACCTGCCCGTCCCGCAGACGACCAGTGAACTGCGTGAACTCCTGCACCGGCATCTCTACGTGGAGGGCGACGAGAGCTACATCCAGCTCGACGACCACAGCCTGCGGGTGCGTACCAATGACGACGAGGTCGAGCTGGCGTACTTCTTCTTCGACGACGAGGTACTGGCCTCCATACCCGATCGCCTGGCATACGTGATCCGCGACGACTGGCTGCCGGAGGAAGTCGAGACGACCGCGACTTCACGCTCACCCGAGCCCACAACCACGTACGCCGTGTTCCTGACCTTCTACGACAGCGGAAGTTTCGACGATCTCCGGCCCGCGGCCTTCCCCGGAGTAGAGCTGGCCGGCCTCGGCGCGCATCTCGCGGCCACCGTGCCCGATGCCGAGGATCACCCCGAACTGATGGTGCTGCGTGCGCTCGTGGCCCCCGGCGAGGCCGGCGTCGTGGCCGCGCTCGAACGCTGCAACCGCTGGCCGGGCTTCAACCTGGACGCGGCTCCGTGGCCCGACCTGCCCAGTGACCACGCGGCGGCACACCAGGCGGCCACCGCGATGCTCGCCGCTGCCGAGTACACCCGCGGCCGACGCCCGGAGTCGTCGGTTCTGCGTGTCAGCGACCACCTCATCCAGCTCGCCATGCACTGCAACGAAGCGTTCGGATACCAGCAGTGGTACCTCTTCGACACAGCCTGGGCATCGGCACACCCGGACCTGGCGCGGTCCCTCCTGCGCTACGGCTCCGACTGGGACCCGCTCGGCCCGTGACCTTCGCCGGCCCGTGAACCCCGCCGTGACCACGAAGGTCACCCAAACAACCGCCGCACGTCACACGCACCGTGCACAATCAGCCCCATGACGACGACCGTGGGCGCGCCGCCCGCGCCCAGCAAGCCCGCCGCTCGAATACGCGGGTTCCTGACCAGCGTCGCGATGGGGGCGGCGCTGACCGCCTTCATCAGCGGGTGCATCGCGCAGAGCGTGTCGCTGGTCGTCATCGGGCTGGTGCTGCTTCCGGCCTACGGCCTGCTCTACGCCCTGGTCACCTACCGCCGCCGGGCCCGCGCCCGGGCCGCCGCGGCCGCCGTCGTGCCGCGCACCGCGCTGGCGATGATCGAGAGCCTGCAAGCGGTCGGCGGCGAGAGCAGCGACATCCCGGTGCGCTTCGACCTGACCGTCGCCCCGGACGACGCGCGTGCCTATCGCGTCGAGATCCGGCAGGACATCAACCTCGTGGCCCTGCCGGACTACCGCCCGCGCGGAATCGTGGTGGTCGAGTACCCGCCGGACCGGCCGTTGAAGGTCCGGATCGTGAAGCAGCCGACCGCCGAGTGGGCCGAACGCGCGGCCACGGCGAGCCTGGACTCCGCACCCGGCCCGGCGCAGAAAGAAGAGTCCCCGGCGAGCTGCACCGGCTGCCTCCTGACGCTGCTCGGCCTGCTGGTCGGCGCCGGCGCCATCCTCGGCCTGTTCCACACCGAAGTGTTCCACCACCACACGAGCGCCGCCGACACGTCGTCGTCCACGTCCTCGACCGATTCCTCAACTGATTCCTCGTCCACGACGACCACGACGACCGTCACCTCGGACGTCGGCACGGCCACCGTCGGCCCCGGTGAATCGCTGCTGGACCCCGGCGCACTCCAGTCAGCCGTCGAATCGGTGACGCAGGACGCGGCCAACCGCCCGGCACTCACCGTCGTCATCCAGGACACCCGCCTGACCGTCGTCTTCGCCCCGACCGACGTGCAGATCGGCGGCTTCGACCCCCGCACCCTGCCCTACGCCCGCATCCCCGCACTGGTCCACCAGGCCGAGAACACCCCCAGCGTCGGCACCGTCAAGAGCTGGCAGGTGAGCGCCGACGGCGCCACCGGCTCGGTCGCGCTCCGAATCGTGGTGACCGGCGACAAGGGCGCCGCGACGCTGACCGCGGACGGTCAAGGCAAGGTGCTTCAGCACAGCGGCGGCAACTGACGTCGTCATCGGGCCTCGGGCCTCGGCACGGACTACGAGCTCTGTTCCCAGTAAATCCAGCCCAGCGCGAGGTTGTCACGCGAGGCGCGGAAATAGTCGTCGACCGCGCTAAGGAAGCCCGCCGGTGGGAGGTACTGGTGCGCTTCGACGTAGTGCCCGACCAGTTTGGGTGCCGCGTAGAGCGAGCCATCGGCAGCGGGAATGCGGATCTCCCCGTTAGCCAGGTAATGGCTCTCCCCCTGTGCGTCGACGTAGGTGAGGGACGGGCTGTCAGCGGGGCAGAGCTCGCATTTGTGAAAGCCGCGCGTCTTGTTGACGTTTTGGTGCGCGATGATGCTCTGCAATGCTTCCAGCGTCTCTTCGGGCACAGGGCCGATGGCATGGGGATGGATGTCATCGAGCCATCCGACGTTGAGGCGCCACGTCACAACCGCGACCTCACGGCTGAACTCCGGAGCGGGCATGGGGATGCTGTCGAGGCCACGCCGGTAGCCGTAAGGACTCAAGTCGGGGAAATACATCCGGCACCTGGTTCTCTGTTCTCGCGGCTAAGTGGTCGGCGTGCACCAACGCTGCACCCGTGATCCCCTGACGGACAGTGCATCAGCACCGTGCGAAACTCACGCGCCTCTCCGTCAGTTCCCTGGTGTCATCGTGAACGAAACGTGGAAGGCTACGGCCCGAGGCCACGTCACCGCCGGCGCCGTGGCCAGGCCGCGCGAGGAGCGCAGGGGGTCCCATGAAACTCATCATCACGCGCGAACAGCAGGACCTGAAGGGCGCGTTCGGCGGCCACAAGGGGGTCTCCTTCAAGCTCGGGTGCCGACTCGAGCTCACGGCGGAGGAGGCCGAGCTCGTCAACCGCTACAAGCTCCAGGACGTCGCCCTGACGACCACCGTGTTCAACGGTCAGGAAGTGACGGGTACCAGCCTCGGTGCGCTCATCCAGGGGCAGTCGATGACGTTGAGTGATGTCACCACGCTCATCCACCAGGAGAACATCATTAAGGACGCCTGCGATCAGCTCCCGAGGCTCTTCGAGCTGTGTCGGACCTTCGGCGGGCAGGAAGTCATCGAGTACCCGCGCAAGAACGGCGACGACTAGTTCCGGACGTGCCGGATCGGGGCCGGATCCGGTCCGGCACGACTGGTCCAGACCAAAACTTTGGTCTAGACCCTTGACCCACGGTAGCCCCGGCGGTTCAATCCAAGTCGTGAACTAAGTCGTGAAGTAAAGCTCTGCCACAGCTCGACGCACGACTGACACCTCCCACGCAGGTCCACGAACGATATCCCCATGCCGCAGAGCAGTGTCGGTCTTCGCGAATCAAGATCTGATCAATCCTCGAAGGGATCTTCCGTGATCCGGCGACTGCTGACCCGCTCCCGTGCCTCCTCCCTTGTCGTGGCGGTCTTCGTCGCGCTCGCCGTGCCGACCGCCGCCGCAACCGCTGCCGCGACGTCCGCAACGACTCCGACCGCCGCCCCCGCCGACGTCACCAACTGCCAGCCGCAGGGCTCCATCAGCCTGGCCGGCGGCGAGTACACGTTGCAGAGCAACGAATGGAACTCCTCCGCCTCGCAGTGCGTGACCGCCACGACTGGGACGGCCTGGACCGTGAGCACCGCGAACTTCAACCTCAGCGGCGGCGCCCCGGCCACCTACCCCTCGATCTACAAGGGCTGCCACTGGGGTGCGTGCACCACCAACAGCGGACTGCCGATCCAGGTCAGCCGGCTTGGCAGCGCGACTTCCTCCTGGTCGACGACGCAACCCGCCGCCGGCGCCTACGACGTCGCCTACGACCTGTGGACCAACTCGGCGCCCACCACCGGCGGCCAGCCGGACGACAGCGAGATCATGATCTGGCTCAACAGCCGGGGCGGCGTGTCGCCGTTCGGCTCGCAGACCGGCACCGTCTCCGCCGGCGGCCTGAACTGGAACGTCTACACCGGCCGCCAGAGCTCCTGGAACATCGTCTCCTACGTCCTGCAGGGCGGCGGCACCTCGGTCACCAACCTCGACGTCAAAGCCCTGATCAACGACTCGGTCCAGCGCGGCGTCACCGGCGCCAACTCCTACCTCATCGACGCCGAGGCCGGCTTCGAGATCTGGCAGGGCGGCCAGGGCCTGGGCACGAACTCCTTCTCCTTCAACGCCACCCAGAGCTCCGGCGGCGGCGGAGGCGCGACCGGTCCGATCACCGGCATCGCCGGCAAGTGCGTCGACGTCGCCGGCGCGAACACCGCCAACGGCACGGCCGTCCAGCTCTACGACTGCAACGGCACCAACGCCCAGCAGTGGACGGTCGGCACCGACGGCACGATCCGCGCCCTCGGCAAGTGCCTGGACGTCACCGCGGCCGGCACCGCCAACGGCACTCTGACCCAGCTCTACGACTGCAACGGCACCGCCGCGCAGCAGTGGGCCGTCGGCGCGAACAGCAGCTTGCGGAACCCCAACTCAGGACGCTGTCTCGACGCCACCGGCAACAGCAGCGCCAACGGCACCCGGCTCCAGATCTGGGACTGCGCCGGCTCCGCGAACCAGCAGTGGCACCTTCCCAGCTAGCCGTACGACCACCTGCGCCGCCGCCCGCAACAGCCCCGCCGAATCCGAAAGGCAGGACCGCCCCGATGAAACACCTCAAAACACTGATACGCAACGCACGACACAGAACCCTGGCACTCCTCGGAGCCGTCGTCCTCGTCGCCGGCATCGGCATGAGCACCGCGAGCGTCGCCCAGGCCGCGAGCGGCACCGGCCCGATCACCGGCTACCAGGGCCTGTGTCTGGACGACCGCAGCGCCAGCACCGCGCAGTTCAACCCGATCCAGGTCTACACCTGCAACGGCACCGGCGCCCAGCAGTGGACCGTCGGATCGAACGGCAGCCTGCAGGTCCTCGGCAACTGCCTCGACGTGAACGCCGCCGGCACCGCCAACGGCACCAAGGTCGACCTCTACACCTGCAACGGCACCGGCGCGCAGGTCTGGCAGCCGCAGTCGAACGGCGCGCTGCTCAACCCGAACTCCGGCAAGTGCCTGGACGACACCGGCTTCGGCGGCTCGGGCACCCAGGTCCAGATCTGGGACTGCGCCGGCAGCGCCAACCAGTCCTGGAACCTCCCCGGCGGAGGTGGCGGCGGGGGCGGCGGCGGGTTCGTCGTCAGCCAGGCCCAGTTCAACCAGATGTTCCCGAACCGGAACTCCTTCTACACCTACAGCGGCCTGGTCACGGCGCTGAACTCGTACCCCGCGTTCGCCACCACCGGAAGCGCCACCACGCAGCGGCAGGAAGCGGCGGCGTTCCTGGCCAACGTCGACCACGAGACCGGCGGCCTGGTCTACATCCGCGAGATCGACCAGTCCGGGAACTACTGCGCCAGCGAGTCCTACGGCTGCCCGGCCGGCACCTACCAGTACTACGGCCGCGGCCCGCTGCAGATCAGCTGGAACTTCAACTACTACGCGGCCGGAAACGCGCTGGGCATCGACCTGCTCGACAACCCCGACCAGGTGGCCACCAACGCCGCGATCTCCTGGCAGACCGCCCTCTGGTACTGGTTCACCGGGACCGGCAACGGCGGCGTGACGTCCCACAACGCGATGGTCAACGGCAACGGGTTCGGCGCCACCATCCGCGCCATCAACGACATCGAGTGCAACGGCGGCAACACCGGCGAGATGCAGGACCGCGTCAACGACTACGAGTCCTTCACCTCCATCCTCGGCGTCAGCCCCGGCGGCAACCTCACCTGCTGACGCACCTGTCGGCAGACACAGCGTTCTGAATGCACCCCCACCTCGGCCCCCCGGCGGTCCCACAGCCGCCGGGGGAGCCGGGGTTTTCGCGTGCGCCGCAGGAGTCGGAGTTGTGCACAGCAGGGCCGGCGAGACGGCGTCCGAGCTCTCTTTTTGCAGGAGATCCCTCAAAAATTGCGCCAAGACGTTCGGTCCAGTCTTGACTTACGTCAATACTCAGATGAAGGTGTGCGGTGTGTCACACGGATGACACACACCCCGCGAGGCCGACGTCCTGGAGGTATCGGTGCTGCCCACGATCAGAACCCGACCACGAACGCGACTCCTGCTCGCGTTCCTGCTGGCGATGGCGCTCGCGATCCCGATGCTCGGTGCGGCCACCACGAGGGCCGCCGCCACGACGAACGCTGCCACGACGAACGCCGGCACGACGAACGCTGCCAGGAACGTCGCCACCACGGCCAAGGCCGCCGCTGCCACCACCGCACCGTGCGACATCTACGCCTCCGGCAGCACCCCGTGCGAGGCCGCGTACAGCACCACGCGGGCGATGTTCAGCGCCTACAACGGCCCGCTCTACCAGATCCAGCGCGCCTCGGACAACAACACCCTGAACATCGGTCTGCAGGCGGCGGGCGGCGTCGTCAACGCCGCGCCGCAGGTCTCGTTCTGCTCCGGCACCACCTGCACCATCACCCTGCTCTACGACCAGACCGCGAACGCCAACAACCTGCCGATATCCCCCGGCAAGTCCTGCTCGGGCTGCTCCGGAGGGCTCGGCGGCCCCGGCCCGAACGGCTCGGACATCGGCGCGAACGCGATGGCGCTGCCCATCACGATCGGCGGCCAGCAGGCCTTCGGCGTGCTCGTGAACAACGTCGGCACCGGATATCGCAACAACGCGGCCAAGAACGTGCCCACCGGCTCGCAGCCCGAGGGCGAGTACATGCTGACGTCGTCCAACCTGACCAGCGCCAGCTGCTGCTTCGACTTCGGCTCGGCCGAGACCAACGACAGCGACGACGGCAACGGCACGATGAACGCGATCTACTACGGCGGCGCCTGCTGGACCGGCGGCTGCACGGGCTCCGGGCCGTGGGTCGGCGGCGACCTGGAGAACGGCATGTACTTCAGCGCCGCGGGCCCCAACCCCACGAACATCCCCAGCGAGAGCGGCTCGTTCGTCACCGCCTGGGAGAAGAACAACGGGACGACCAACTTCACGCTCAAATACGGCAACGGACAATCCGGAGGCCTGAACCAGGCCTACTCCGGAGCGTTGCCGAGCCCCGGCTACAACCCGATGAAGGTGCAGAACTCGATCGAACTCGGCACCGGCGGCGACAACAGCGACCTGGGCAAGGGCGAGTTCTTCGAAGGCGCCGTCACGGCCGGCTTCCCCTCCGACGCGACCGAGAACGCGGTGCAGGCGAACGTCACCGCCGCCGGCTACGCCAACAACAACACCACGTTCACCACCAGCGCCTCCGTCGTCAGCCTGAAGGCGCACGCCAACGGCAAGTACGTGGACGCCGCCAACAGCACCACGCCGCTGATCGCGGACTCCGCCTCGATCGGCAAGGCCGAGGAGTTCGAGGTGGTGACCGGCACCGACGGCACCGTGAACCTGAAGTCGCTGGCCGACAACAGCTGGGTGACCGCCGACAACGACGGCGCCGCACCGCTGATCGCCAACCGCGGCGGCGTCGGCAACTGGGAGGTCTTCGGCCTGATCCACAACGCCGACGGCAGTGTCAGCCTGCGCTCCTACACGAATCAGAACATTGTCACCGCGGACAACGCCGGCGCCTCGCCCCTGATCGCGAACCGCACCGCGATCGGCCCCTGGGAGGAGTTCGACCTCGTCGCCGACACCGTCCCGGTCAGCCTGCGCGCCCACGCGAACAACGACTACGTGACCGCCGAGAACGCCGGCGCCGCGCCGCTGATCGCGAACCGCACCGCGATCGGACCCTGGGAGACGTTCGACCTGCTGCCGAACGGCGACGGCAGCGTCAGCCTGCGCGCGCACGCGAACAACGACATCGTGACCGCGGACAACGCCGGCGCGTCGCCGCTGATCGCGAACCGTACGTCGATCGGGCCGTGGGAGGAGTTCGATCTGATCGCCAACGGCATCGGGAGCGTCACGTTGCGCGCTCACGCGAACAACGACTACGTGACCACGCCGAACGGCGGGGCCTCGGCGCTGATCGCCAGTTCGACGTCGATCGGCCAGTCGGAGCAGTTCGACCTCGACTTCGACTGACGCGGCTACTACTTACGCTTGTGCTCAGCTCGGGCCGATGCCCGGGCTGAGCTCTTTTGGCTCGCACGCCGTCCCGTATGACCGGCGGCGTTGCCGCCAGGCCGTCCGGCCGGCGCAGTGCGGGCCGGGGGCGTCGTATGGGCACGGTGCGGATCGTCGGCGTCTCACCACCCCCTGACGGCGCGACCGTCACCATCGCCTGGTGGCACGGAGCACCGGCCGTCATCCAGTCCACGGCCCCCGGCAGCCACCCGATCCCGACCAAAGCGGGCCCGCAATGGGGCCTCGGGAACGACGCGACCGGAATCCTGGTTCTGATGGCCTTCATCCTCGCTTTCGGCGCCATGGCCTGGGGCCTGCGGATCCAGGACCACTACGGCGCGCTGTTGACGTCGGCTTATGTCGTGCCGCCGTTGTTCCTCGTCGCGGCGGTCGGCTGGCTGGCGCTCGTCCTCAGACGATGTCCAGCAACACGAGCAGCGACGGGAAGTCGTCGGCGAGCCGCGCCATGATCCCCGGCGTCGGGCCCTCGGGCGTGTCCCCGGCGAGGTCGATCGCGTCGGCCTTGTCGAAGTCGGCCCACCACAGCGAGCCGTAGTCGTCGTCGGCGGTGCGGATCGCCAGACTGCCACCGCTCCCGACGGCGATGACGACGTACCCGGGCGGGACGAGCTTGTTGGGCTCGAAGGCCTGGGTGCCGACCAGGTCCTCGACCGCCTCGAACTGGTCGATCACGCCATTGCCCCCGGTCCCGGGGACCACGGCGTAGTCGCTGAGCACACCGCCCCCGAAAGCGAGAAGCCACGCGCGGTAGGCCGGCGGGAGCCGGACGCCGAGGCGGCGCTCGACGTCGCCGGCGTCCTGCTCGGACACCGGCCCGTGCGCCTCCAGGGTGATGGACATCGTCACGCCTCCCGGTTTCGGTTCAGAGCTTTGTTGATGGACACGCCACCCAAGTGTCGGACTTGGTTGTGCAGCGTGCGGTCCACCAACACGAGCGTTTTGCCGTCCTCTTTGTGATGCCAACTCTGATCCGTGGGCTTCTTGTCCAACCCCGCGATCGCATTGGCCCGCCGAAAGTCCTCCGGCCGCGTCGCCCCGAAGCCACCCGGCAACTCGACAACATGCGTGGCATGCGGCTCGAAGATGGGGAAGCCCTCATAACTGAACTCGACACCGCCGGGATACTTGTCCTTCATATCCTGCGACAGCTTGTCGTAGAAGACCTCCCCGGCGAACGTCGAGTTGGCCCAGTTCTCAGCCCCGAGAACCGCCTGGGAGCGCGCGAGCCCGGCGTCCCTGCGCGCCTCGTGCTCGGCGGGGGAGAGGGAGCGGTCGGGGCGCTCGGCCGGACTTCCGAGGGGGGAGGTGGGGCGGTCGGTGGCGTCGGTGGCGGCACTGTCGGTGATGTCATCGGCGTCGTCCGAGGCGGTGTCGGGATCATAGTCGGCGTTATCGAGACTGGAACCGTCGTCGGCATCAGGATCGCTGGCCTCGGGAGTCGGCTCGGCACGCTCAAAGGGCTCGGCGAACTCACCGTCGTCCGCAGGTGGCGCGTCCTCGTCGCCGAAGTCGGGCTCGTATTCGGAGTTGTCGGGCGCTTCATCCGGTTCTTGGCTGTCCTCGCCGCCAGGTTCGGCTACGGGTTCGCCGGCCTCCTGATCGGCTTCGCCATCGGAGTCAGCTACAGACTCGTCGGTCTCCTGGCCTTCTGCATCGCCGGCATCGGTCTCGGGTTCGGCATCGGCGTTGGGCTCGGTCTCAGCCCCGGTGTCAGGCTCGGGATCAGGCCCGGTCTCTGTCTCGGGGTCGAGTTCGACTTCGGGCTCGGTCCCGGTGTCCAGCTCGGTCTCGGTTTCGGTCTCAGCTTCGGTCTCGGAGCCAGCTTCTGGCTCGGCTTCGGCTTCGGCTGCGGCTTCGGTGTCGGTGTCGGTGTCGGTGTCGGTGTCGGGCTCGGCCTCGTGCTCGGACTCGGGCTCGGGCTCGGCCTCGTGCTCGGACTCGGGCTCGGGCTCGGGCTCAGCTTCGTGCTCGGCCTCGGCTTCGTGCCCGGCCTCGGCTTCGTGCTCGGACTCGGGCTCGTGCTCGTGCTCGGGCTCGGCCTCGTGCTCGTGCTCGGGCTCAGCTTCGTGCTCGTGCTCGTGCTCGGGCTCGTGCTCGTGCTCGGGCTCAGCTTCGTGCTCGTGCTCGGGCTCGTGCTCGTGTTCGGCTTCGGAGTCGGCCTCCCGCTCGGGCTCGGCTTCGGGATCAGTTTCGTGCTCGGGCTCGAGCTCGGCTTCGGGCTCAGCCTCATCCCCCTCGCCGTCGTCTTCGCCCTCACCCTCCTCGGCCTCCGGATCAAAGTCCGCATTCCCCCGATCCCCATCACCTGCCTCCAGCTCCTCCCCGCCGTCCTCCGGTTCCGCCGCCTCCCCGCCGCCCTCGTCCCACTCACTCATCGCTGAAGTCCGGCTCCGCCTCCGCCGCGCTGGCCGCCCGCGCCGTGGCACGCTGCGAGCGTGCCCATTCGGGCCAGCGTTGGCGGACCTGGTGGGCCCAGGCGGTGGTGTGCTTCCACTTCAGGTGGCGGCCGAGGTGGATCACTACGCAGGCCTCGTAGTCGGCCAGCTGTTCGCTGCCCTCCTCCAGCAGCGTCGGCAGGCTTGCGGGTGCGGTGCCCGATGCTGTGGTGCTCAGCCACTCGAACGTGTCCGACCACCAGCCCGCGCGCTGGGGCTTCGGCAGCTCGCGGAAGGCGGTCACGCGCCGGTCGAGCTCGGCCGCCGTCGCGTCCGTCGCGGCCGGCTCGGCGTTGCCGCGGTAGAAGCACCGGTGCTCGCAGCCCGTGCACTCCGGGAACGTCGCCAGTGCGGCGTCCGCCTCCGGGACGTGCTTCACGAAGCGTTCGAAGCGCTCGCGCAGTACCTCCGCCCCCGCCAGTGGTGCGCGGCCGAGGCCTGAGGCTTGGGCCGCCTGGCCTCGTACGTCCGGGACTTGCACCAGCATCGGACGGTCCATGCGG
This sequence comes from Catenulispora sp. EB89, assembly GCF_041261445.1. Classification (NCBI taxonomy): domain Bacteria; kingdom Bacillati; phylum Actinomycetota; class Actinomycetes; order Catenulisporales; family Catenulisporaceae; genus Catenulispora; species Catenulispora sp. EB89. The sequence continues at coordinate 93,813 of NZ_JBGCCU010000016.1, read as the reverse complement.
TCGTGGTATACGTACCCTGAGAACGGTGCCAGTGCGGCGGCCTGTCGCTCCTGGTCCGCGGTGAAGCGCATGGTGCCGCCGATGGTCGCGCGGTCGTCGTCGGCGGGGAGGCGGTGCATCACCTTCAAGTTCGAGTTCTTGTACGCGTCCTCGATCAGCTTTCCCGGCACCTGCTCGACGATCACCACGCCCTCGCCGTACTTGCGGTTCTCCGCCAGCGTGTTCGCGAACCGGGTCGCCGCGGCCGCCTGGGCGTCGCCCTCCTTGCCGCCGGACGCCGCCGACGGTCGGCCGAGGAGCCGGTGCGCCTCCTCGATCACCATCACGTGCCGAGTGCCCGACGCCGGTTCGCGGTTCGCTTTGTAGTACTCCGTCAGGGCCGACAGCAGCAGTGCCGTCACCAGGGTCTGCTCCCGCTCGTTGTCGCCGAGTGCGGCCAGCTCCACCACCACCGGCCGGTCCAGCAGCGCCGCGACCGGGAACGACGTCGCGCAGTCCAACGTCCCCGCGCACGCCCCGTACGCCAGGCTCTGGGCCCGCAACTGCGCCGCGGCCTCGATGTTGGCGCGCACGTCGCCCCGGTACCCGAGCTTCGCGACCTCCTCGGCCAGGCAGTCGCTGAACTCGGCCAGCCGCGGCCAGCGCCCCGCGTACCGCTCCGAAGAACGCTCGGACGGCACGATCCCCCGGTTCCGGTACACCGCCAGCAGAGCCCTGTCATAGATCGCGGGCAGCGGGTCCCACAATCCGAAGGCCGCGTCGAAGCACGACTTCAGCCCACCCATGTGCGCCTGCACCGTGACCCCCGGCGGCGCCTCGAACGGATTCAGCCGCAGCGGTGCGATCCGCTCGTCTCCGACTGTGAGCACCACCAGGTCCTCGAACCCGGGCCGGGTGGCCAGCCACCGGTAATCATCGAGGTCTGAGTTGACCGGCTCCACGACCAGGAACGGCACCCGGTGGTCGCGCCACAGCTGCTCGCAGAACGCCAGTGTCGAGTTGGTCTTGCCCGACCCCGGCGCGCCGACGAACAAAGCGTGCCGCGTCAGGTCGTCCACCGAAATGCCCAGCTGCCCGGCGGGACGTCCCTCCGCGAACTGCTCGCCGAGCGACACCTGACCATCGTCGAACCCGTACTCGATCAGCCCCGCCGCAGCCGGGCGCCGCACCGGAAAACCAGGCAGCGCGCCCGAAATCGCGGCAGGAAGGTGCACAGCCGCCGACGCCTCACCCGGATCCACCAACTCGCACAAGCTACGAAGCAACGGCTGCAGAACCTCGGGCTGGTCGTCGTAATAGTCCCGGTCCCACCGCAGCTGCTCGATGGCGGCCACGTTGTGCCACGCCGCCGCCAACTCCTGCTCGTCCCGAGGACGCACGATCCGGTACGCCGGCCCCGAAAAGCTCTGCACCAGCACCCCGCCGACAGCCCCGCTCGCACTCGCCGACGTCGTGGACGGCGACACGGCGCGCCCGATCAGCTCGCATAACCCGTCCGCGATGGGCTCCGGGCTGGCCACCGTGATCCGCATCTTGAAGACCCGCCCCGCATACCGTCGAGCCGCGTCGACGAATATCCGATGCGCGTCCACGGCGAAGGCGTCCGCAGTCAGCTGGATGCGCGAGGTGAAGATCCCCTCCGGGATCTCGCCCGGCGAGCCGAGCCGGTGATACGACGTCGCCAACTGATTCAGGGCATTGACGACGTCCGGACCGGTCTGCGCCGGGATCAGCCCGACCGACAGCATGACCGGCGCGGACTGCGCCGCCAACGCCCGCAGCACCGGCTCCCACGAAGCCGGCGTCACCGTGAACGGCTGCACCATGTGGTAGTACGGCACCCCGGCATCAGGACGCTGCGGTACCCCGGTCCAGATCCGCTTGCGGATCTCGGCGATGCCCCGCATCGGCGGCCGGAACGGCACCAGCGCCGCGCTGACGTCCGCCGCCGACGCCAGCTCGGCGGCGTGGACATGCCGCGGCATCGTCAGAGCCAGCTGGCGGCGCACGGCGGTCGCGGCCTGAAGCGCGTTTTCCAGACCGTTCGCCGCGACCCGCCCGAGCACCGTGCAGCCGATCCGCCCGGTCGCCGGATCGTTGACGTACCGGGTGTCGTAGCGCTCAAGGTGCGCGTGCTCCCACAGCCCACCGGTCCACGCGCGGTCGGCGGCCGCGGTCTTGTCCAGCCGCGCGCCCTCGGACAGGCCGCTGTACTCCTCGGCCTCGGTGAGGTCCGCGGCCGCCTCGATCCGCACGCCGGTCCAAGCGTAGGTCCAGGCATCCGCGGTCTGTATCAGGAAGCTGGGATGCTGAGGGGACTGGGAGTCCTGAGTTGTCACGACGGCTCCTGGGGGTCCTCGAGTCCTGGGTGCGACGCGAATCAGGGGTCTTGCACGACGTCCCCGCGCCGGCGCGAACCGGGGGCGGGGACGTCGCGTGCCACAAGCAGTTCGAACAATGCTGCCGGACAGGTCGGTGGGGCCGACCGCCTCAGCTCCCGGAGCCCTGAGGCGGCACGTGGTCGCCCGCCGTCGAGACGGCCGACGGAGCCGACGGAACCGACGGAGCCGGCGGAGCCGACGGCGCGGACGGGGCCGACGGACCGGACGGCGCCGCATGGGCCGCAGGTGCGGCAGGCAACGTAACCGGCATCGGCGCGGGCACCGGCAGCGGCGCGGGCGCCGGAGCCGGGGCGATCCCGCCGGCCGCCGGCGTCACGTCCACGTTCTCCACCGACAGCATCCCGCCGAAGACCTGCTCGAACGTCAGCGACGTGCCCTCGATCGCCGCCTCGATCCCCTCGCGGGTGGCGACGTCCAACGCCTCGCGCATCGCGCGCGCCATCTCGGTCCGCAGCATCTGCCGCATCAGGTCGGCCCGGTTGGCCGCGTTGGCGAACAGGTCCTTCCAGTACGTGAAGATCAGCTTGCGCCCCGGACGCCGGCGCCACATGGTCCAGCCGATGTACAGGCTGGTGCCGTACCCGAACACGCTGACGTAGGCGTAGTAGCTGCCGTCCCGGATCTCCAGCCGGTTGGCCACGCTGCCGCGCATGATGATGTCGCTGCGCACCAGCTTCGGCTGCGCCTGCACCGGGACCTGGCGGTTCCGCAGCGACCAGGCGATGGCCGCGAACGCGCCGTTGGCGGCCTGGCATTCGTCCGGGATGAGCGACTTGGACTCCGAGATCGGGTCGTTGGTGGTGATGATGAGCAGCAGCACGAGGTAGATCACGGGCCCGGCGATGAGGCAGAGCACGAAGACCGGGAAGAGGCCGACGGCGATCAGGATCGCGCCGAAGATCAGCACCGGGATCCAGATCAGGAGCGCGCCGACCGCCGCCCGCTGCCACAGCCGGAACAGCATGCCCGGGGTCACGCGCTCGTCGAACACGGACTCCACGGGCTCGTAGCCGCCGACAGAGAATCTGATATATCGGCCCCCGGTTGCGGCACCGGGGGAATGCGTGGTGGTCGTCATGGCGTCTCGTCTTTCCACTCGAAGGGTGATTTCCGGTGCGTGGAACCAGCCCGCGGAGGGGCCTGGGGGTTGCTGACGGACAGGAGGTGCCGGAGGACGAGCGAGGTAAATCAGTTCACTGATGAAGATGTCCCCGCGGACCCGCCGGGCGTGGACGGGCTGCTGGTGCTGCTCGCGCCGGTCGCGCTCGGGGTCCCGCTGGGCGTGCCGGTCCCGCTCGCGCCGCCGCCGGCCTTGGTCAGCGTCAGCTTGGGCGCCCCGTCGAGCTCGACCACGGCGGTCCCGTCCTGCGCCGAGATGTTCAGCGCCGCCAGGTCCGTGACGATCGGGGTCGTGCAGCCGGAGTTGGTCAGCGGCGCGGCCTGGCCCGCGTAATGGCCGTCGTAGCCGGTCAGCGTGAACTTGTACATGATCGCGCAGCCGGAGACGTCCGACTGGGAACCCGTGTACTGGCCCGCGCCGGTGGACGTGAACGTCCAGGTGCCGCCCTGGCCGTCCGACCACTTGCCCGGCAGCGGATCCTGCGCGCCGGTGAGCAGCTGCTGCTTCTTCAGATCCACCGTCTGGCTGACGCAGCCGCTCATCGGACCGGTCAGGTCGTTCCCGTCCGCGCTCAGCGTGCCGTCGAACGAGCCCACCTGGATCCCGCCGCCGAGCATCGCCAGGTCCCCGCGAACGGCCAGGTGGCCGCTGTCCGCCAGGCCGATCATGGTGGAGCCCGTGCTGGCCAGGTCGGCGGCGCCGGTCAGCGAGTAGGCGTCCCAGAACCCTGAGACGTGGTCGCCGCCGGCCGCGCCGTCCTCCAGCATGATGCCGACCTCGTGCGACCCGCACGCGGCCTGGCCCTCCCAGGCGCCCAGGACCGAGGAGTCCCCGGTGAACGGTGCGGCCGAGTCGGTCGGGGCGCTGATGAAGTCCGGGAACTGGTAGGACGACGAGGTCGGAGTCGGCAGCGACGTCTCCGACGGCGCGGCTGCTGTGTCCGTCGGCGAGGTCGCCCCGCCGCCGAACACGGATCCGTCACCGTTGCCGTTGCTGTCGTTCAAGCCATACGTCGGCAGGCCCGAACCGGCGGACCCGGCCGACGTCGAGCTGCCGGAAGAGCCGGTGACGGCGGCGACCACGCCCCCGCCGCCGGCGATCAGCACGAGCAGCCCGACGCCGAGGCCGAGCAGCAGCTTGCGGCTCGGCCCGCCCTGGCCCCACGGGGCGACCGGCGTCGGCGGCTCGGTACCGAAGAACCAAGCCTGCGGCTTGGTTTTCACCGATGCCCCACATGCGGAACAGGACTCTGTATCGGTGTTTAGCGAAGCCCAGCAGTTAGGACAGTACGCGAAAGCCACGTAGTTCGTTCCTCCCCCTCCGTACCCGCGCCATATGTACGGCGAATTGCGCCAGCCCGCGCAAAAGCGTGCTTCATGGTACGGCCGCACCTGAGGAAAAGAGAAGGAATTGCGGGAGGGAATTGAAAGGCATACCCGAGACTCGCGGAGTGCCTGAAGATGAGGCCTTGACCTGCATCAGGACCTGAATCAGGGCACGGATATCAAGGGTCCTACCAGGCGTTGAGACGGACCGTTATACGGGCCGCTCCAGAATGCATTCTGAGCGGCCTTCGACACGGAAAACACTTTATCCGGGATATCAAGATCGGAGCCGCGCCAACTCCCACGGGTCGTGCGAGCCGAACACGGTGACCTCCTTGCCGTGCAGACGTACCAGCTCCCGCAGCCGCGCGTGGTTGGCCATCCGCAGCGGCCGGTCGACCTCGGCGATCTGCTGGAGCAGGTCCATGCCCGGGTGGCCGCGCGGCCGGTCGGGGTCGAGCTCGTGGTGGTAGTAGTAGGCGTCGCCGCAGTGCAGCAGCCAGCGCTCGCCGTCGCGGACGGCCACCGCGCTGTGTCCGGCGGTGTGTCCGCCGAGCGGGATCAGCGCGATCTCGGCGTCCAGGCCCGCCAGCGGCCGGACGGCGTCGAACCCGAACCACCCCTCGCCGGCACCGGCGGCCGACGGCGTGTAGGTCTGCCAGAGCGGCTGATGGGCCCAGTGCGCGGGCCGGTAGCGGACGTGGTCCTCGGGATGGCTGCCGGTCGACGCCAGCCCGGCTCGCTGCTCGGCGTCCAGGAGGTGCACCCGGGCGTCGGGGAAGTCCGGCAGCCCGCCCGAGTGGTCGATGTCGAGGTGTGTGAGCACGATGTGCCGCACGTCGCCCGGGTCGTGTCCCAGAGCCTTGATCTGGTGCAGCGCGGTCTCGTCGAGATCGAGCACCGGCTGCGCACGGCCGACGAACTCCTGGCTCAGGGTGCGCTCCGGCATGGTGACGTCCGCGGTGCCCAGGCCGGTGTCGACCAGCACCAGCCCGTCGCGGTCGGTCTCGATCAGCAGGCAGTGGCAGACCGTCGGGAGGCTCGCGCCGTCCTCGTCCTCGATGGAGCGCATCGTTCCGCAGTTGATGTGGTGTATTCGCATGGCCCTACACTGCGACTTGAAGCGCGCTTGAGGTCAAGCTCGTGCCCGGTACAGGGGAGGGTCCATGCGGGACGCACTGTTGGACATCGGCGAGGTCGTCGCGCACACCGGCCTGGCGCCGTCGGCGCTGCGGTTCTACGAGCAGCGCGGCCTGATCGCGTCGTCGGGACGCAATGGTCTGCGACGCACCTACGAGGCGGCCGTCCTGGAGCGCCTGGCGCTCATCGCCTGCGCCCGCGAGGCGGGATTCGGCATCGCCGAGATAGCGCGGTTCCTGGGTGCCGGCCCCGGCGACGAGGACCTGCGCGCGGGCATGGCCGCGAAGGCCGACGAGCTGGACGTCCTGATCGCCCGCCTCACCCGGATGCGCGCCGGGCTGCGGCACGCCGTGGCCTGCGACCACGAGCCCTTGGTCGCGTGCCCGGAGTTCAAGCAGATGCTCGCCGCGAAGGAGCCGGAGCAGGCGTAGGCGTGGGCGTGGGCGTAGGACTAGGCGGAAGAAGAAGAACAGGGCGGAAAACGAGATACGGCCTCCCGGCGGATCGCCGCCGGAAGGCCGTACCGTCGCAGTGCTATGACTTACCGATCACCGCTGCCGATCCCTACCACCGCGAGGCGATGGCACCCGTGGTCGGGTTCAGGATGACGCGGTTGGACACGTCGCGGTCCCAGAAGTCGAACATGTTGTCGATCGAGCCGGCCTTGGCGTCGAACGAGCCGTTGCCGACCTTGCCCAGGCTCCAGTTGTTCTCCACGAACTGCAGGATGGAGGCCTGGGAGACCTGGTTGTGGCTGATGTAGTTCTGCTTGCTGAACGGCGAGATGACCAGCAGCGGCTGGCGCGGGCCGACGCCGCAGCGGTCCGCCTGGCCCTGGGCCGGGGCGGCCGCGGTGCAGGCCGGGGAGCTGTCCAGCGCGGTGTTCGAGCCGCTGACGATCTTGCCGGACTGGTGGTCGTACCAGCCGTCGGAGTCGTCGTAGGCGATGACGATCGCGGTGTCGCGCCAGTCCGGGGACTTCTGGATGGCGTTGATCTCGGTCGCCAGGAAGTGCTGCTCGTCCAGCGGGTCGGAGTAGCCGGCGTGGCCGTCCTGGTACTCCGCCGCCTTCAGGAAGCTGACGGCCGGCAGGTGGCCGGTGTTCAGCGCGGTCGTGAAGGCGGTCAGGTCGTACTGGTGGTTCGCCTGGTCGGTCTTGCCGATCATCGACGGCTTCGACGGCGGCAGGTGGTGCGGGTTCGAGGTCGACTTGTAGTACTCGAACGGGTTGTGGTGCGGCGAGTAGTCGGCCGAGGAGTTGCCGCCGATGTTCTTGCTCGTGGCGCCGCACTGCGCGTAGCCGTTCGCCGAGCTGCTCGCGGCGGTGGTCGGCGCGAAGCCGCCCTGGAACCAGCCCCAGGTGACGTTCTTCTTGTTGAGCAGGTCGCCGACGTTCTGGCCGGACAGCGCGGCCAGCGGCGAGGTCGAGGCGTGGCCGTTGTCCGAGCAGTCGTCGTACGCCGGGTCCGCGTCGGTGTACAGCGTGCCGACGCCGGAGGCGTTCGGGGAGCCGATGAACGAGGCCGTGACCGGCTGGCCGGTGGTGGAGTTCACCGCGGTGGCGCCGTAGGTCTGGCCGGCGATCAGGTTCAGCGCGCCGGGGGTCGACGGGCCGAACACGTCGCTGTAGGAGTTGTCGCTCATCGCGTAGTTCTGAGCGTAGTTCCACAGGCCGGTGACGGTGTTGCCGTCGTAGTAGTCCATGACCAGGCCCGGAGCGCCGTACAGGATCGGCTGGCCGGTGCAGGTGGCGACGTTGGTGCTCTGGACGTACTGGTCGTTCTTGCCGCCGTCCGACGCCTTCTGCTCGGCCGTGTAGCCGTGGTTCTGGTCGCAGGTGAGCGCCTGGCTCGGGGTCAGCCGCTGCGGGTTGTACTGGTTCGGGTTGGCCGTCAGCAGCTGCTGGGTCAGGCCGTTCGCCTTCGGCGTGTCCCGCTTGGCGGTGAACGTCGTGCCCTGGCCGTCGTTCGCGGCCTTCGGGTAGGTGCCGAAGTAGTGGTCGTAGGAGACGTTCTCGTCGAACAGGACGACCACGTGCTTGATCGGGGTGCTGGTGCGGTTGTCACCACTGCCGTCGTGGCCGTGGTGCCAGCCGCCGTAGCCGGACGCGAAGGCGGTCGGGGTGGCGACAAGACCGATCACCGCGGCTGCGGCGGTGGGCAGGACCCACTTCCGGCTGATCAGTCGTTTCTTGCTCTGCGACATCGGATCTTCTCCCTGAGAGACGGTCTTGCCAGTTTTCGCGGGGCCAGTCTCGACAACGGCAATGAACGGGCCGGGAATCTCGTGCGAACTCTGGACACGGAGCACCGACACTTCTGTTCGATGCTCCGGATCAATGCCTCATACCGATACTTCAGGTCAACAATGCCGACCCGAAGAAGTCAGAACCGGACGAAACGCCGGGGAGCACCAGGAAGTACCCGCCCCCGAACGGCGAGATATAGTCGTCCAGCGGCTCTCCGCTCAGCCGGTTCTGCACCGTCTCGAACTGCCGCTTCACGTCCTGCTGGTAGCACGTGAAGATCAGGCCCATGTCGAGGTTCCCGTTCGGGTCCACGCCGCGGTCGTAGTTGTACCCGCGCCGCAGGATCCGCGAGTCGTCGGTGGCCGCTGTGCGCGGATTGGCCAGCCGGATGTGGCTGGTCAGCGGGATGGTCTCGCCGACGGCGTCGTTGGAGTAGTCCGGCGCGTCGGCCTCGGTGTGCCCGGACAGCGGCGCGCCGCTGCCCCGCCGGCGCCCGAACATGTTCTCCTGCTCCCCGAGCGAGACCCGGTCCCAGAACTCGGTCAGCATCCGGATCAGCCGCACGCTCAGATAGCTCCCGCCGACCGCCCACGCCGGGTTCTTCGCCGGGTCCACCCATACCAGCCGGCTCATCTGCGCGGGATCGGCGACGTCGGGGTTGGCGATGCCGTCCTTGAACCCGAAGTGGTTGCGCGGCGTGCCGGAGGGGCGCGGAGGGCTGACGAAGCCGTCGACGCGCCACCGGATCTGCGCGGCCCCGCGGACGCTGCGCATGATGTCGCGCAGCGCGTGCAGCACGGTGTCGCTGTGGTCCGCGGACAGCTGCAGGCTCAGGTCGCCGTGGCACTGCGCCTGGTCGAGGTCGTCGTTGGCGAAGACCGGCATCGGGAACAGCCCGGCGGGCTTGCGCGCGGCCAGGCCGAACCGGTCGTCGAACAGCGTGGAGCCGACGCCGAGGGTCACGGTGAGGTTGTCGGCGGCGACCTCCGGCCCGAGCGTGCCGGAGTCGGTCGGCGGCCCGCTGACGCCGGCCTGGTCCGGCAGGCCCCCGGCGGTGAGGAACGCGGCGCGGGCGGTCAGGGTGCGGAACAGGTCGGCGAGGCCGGCCTTGTCGGTCGCGGTGACGTCGAGCGCGAGCATGATCGTGGCCGGGGCGGCGCCGCGCAGGACGGCGGCCTGGTGCGGGCCGCGGAAGGCGGGGGCGGGGGCCGGGGCCGCGTCGGGGGCGGCGGCCGCGGCGCCCGCGTCCGGGACCGTCGCGGCCGAGGCGGTGTCGTGGGTCAGCGCGAGGCCGGTGCCGGCGGTGGTCGCGGCGGCTGCCACGCCGCCGATGCCGGCGGCCCGGAGCAGGGATCGGCGGCCGATCGGGGCGGTCATCGGGTGCTCCTGGGGGTTCGGGCGTAAGGCTGCTGAAAAGTGTGCGTCCTCATCACGACTTGTCCAACCGCGGCTCGCAGATCGTCGCGACCGGCGCCAGCAACTCCACCGCGGCCCCGGCCGCCGAGTTCAGCGCCTCCCGCTGCGGGTTCGTGAGCTGCGCCAGCGGCGTCCACGACCCGTCGGCGTGCCGTTGCGCCTCGACCAGGCCGCGCAACCGCGCCAGCGCGGCGTCGATGCGCGGCAGGTCGGGGTCGCGCGGGGTGAGGATCGGCCGCAGGATGCCCAGAAGCGCCTGCGTGCCGTCGACGTTGGCGTCGATCGTGGCCAGCGTCGTGCCGCTGCCCTGGTCGCTCTGGCCGGACAGCTCGAAGCGGACCGCGTCCTCCAGGATCTCGTGCGTGCGCAGGCCCAGCTGCAGCGGGTCGATCTGGGCGCCGGGGAACTCCGTCGACAGCTTGTCCACCGACGCCACCAGATCCCCGGCCGGCCCGGTCAGCTGCGCGGCCGTCTGGCCGTGCCAGAGCCCGTACTCGAGCCGGTGGAAGCCCCCGAAGCCGGAGTCGCCGACGCCGCCGGGCAGGTCGTTCGGCAGCCCGTCGATCGCGTCGCCGACGTCCCCGAACGCGTCGTACGCGCCGCCCAGCCGCTCGTACTGCTGGTGCGCGGGCACCCAGTCGGCGCGCGCGGCGTCGAGGTTCCCGGCGGCGACGTCCGCCTGGAGCTTCTGGACCAGCGGCTTCAGCTGCCCCAGGCCGTTCTCGACGTAGGACTGGTACTGCTTCACCGGCCCGGTCAGGTCCGCGCGCGACACCGGCAGCACGCCGGGCGTCACGGCCCCGGCCATCGCCGCGGAGGCGCTGCCGGTGACGCGCACCGGCGGCCCGGTCACCGGATCGGCGTCGGCGGGCCAGCACTTCAGCGCGTACGTCCCGTCGCCGAGCACCACCGGCATCTGGTCGCTGGTCCCCGCGGCGAGCCCGACGAGCTCCCCGTAGATCGCACCGGTGCCCGGATCGATCAGGTAGACCTCGGTCGTCTCGATACCGGTGTTGGCGATGAGCAGGTTCTGCTTCCCCGGCTTCGCCGCCGTCCACCCGCCGCCGCAGTCGTACGCGTCAACGGTCAGCGCGCCGGCAGGCAGCCCAGCGGCGTACTTCGGCTTGGCGGCGGAGTGGTGCATCGCGTTGCCGGCGACCGCGCCGAGGACAGCCACGACGGCGGTGAGCGCCAGCACGACCTTCGGCGACGCCAGCCTCGGCGGGTTCTTGGACAAGGGGAGCCCCATCATGGCGAGCGTCCGGAACGGGTTCGCGTTGAGCTTAGGGCATCCTTATTTGGCGGAAAGGGGTTGAACGCGGAATTCATCGCCCCTTCGCCGGGTGTTCGCCTTGTCCGCCTGGGGCGGTGGGCTACCGCTTGTCAGCGTCCTCATGCAGCCGCTCGTGCAGCCTGCCGAGCCCGCGCATGGCGCGCTTCGTGACGCGCTGCCCGACGTGCCGGGCGGCGTCGCCGGCCTGGGACGCGGCCTGCTTGGCGTGGGCCGCGATCTGGTCGGCCTTGCCGTGGGCGACGAGGTCGTCGTCGCCGAGGGCCTTGCCGGCGCCTTCCTCGGTGTGGCCCTTCATTCGCTGAACCGTGTGCTCGAACTTGTCGGTGAGGCTCATGGTTCCTTCCCTTCATCGCCAACACCGGGTACCCCGTTGCGTGAGCTCCTAACGGTGGTGTGCGCGGCGCGTCGGCGCGCGGTACGCCGATGTGCGCGGCGCGCGATGGCGGATCCCGCTACCGCGCCGCCGCGGCGATCGGCCGCAGCTCCCCGAGCGTCGTCTCGCTCGGTCGGACCGCGCTCCCGTCTTCCCGGGTGAACGCCACGTGCCGTAGCGGCTCGCCGGTGGTCTGGTCGATCAGCGGCCGGTATTCCTCGCCGGGGTCGAACGCGTACTGCTCGCCCCACTGTCGCAGGGCGATGATGACGTCGAACAGGTCGCGGCCCTTGTCGGTCAGCGCGTACGCCTGGTACGCCGACGAGTCCGCGGCTGGCTCCGTCGTGAGGATCCCGGCGTCGACCAGGCCGGCGAGCCGGTCGCTGAGGATGTTCTTGGCGATGCCCAGGCTGCGCTGCAGCTGGCTGAAGCGGCACGGCCCGTCGAACGCGTCGCGCAGGATCAGCAGCGTCCACCGGTCGCCGACCAGGTCGACGGTCCGCATCACCGGACACGGCTCCTGGGTGGCCTGCCGCTTCGTCATCGCCGTGCCTCCTCGCTTCCCGGCTGGTGGGGAACCCGACTCCGAGAACTGGTCGTGAAAGGTGGTAGTGAAAGTTGGTGGTGAAACAAGACTACAGCGGTTGCAAATCGAAACCACTTCTGCCTACGCTGGCCCCCGCCCGAGCTCTGCCCAGGGCTCCCGCACGCCGCCCAGCGAGGAGAAGCCGCCATGATCGACCCCGCCGAGACCTTCGACGGAACCTTCCCCTTCCAGCCGCACTTCAGCACCGCCCCCGGGTTCCGCATGCACTACGTCGACGAGGGCGCCGGCCCCGTCGTGCTCGCCCTGCACGGCGAACCCACCTGGGGCTACCTCTACCGCCACCTGGTCGCCGACTTGGCGCCGACGCACCGCGTGATCGTCCCCGACCACATGGGCTTCGGGAAGAGCGAGACCCCGGCGGACCGCACCTACTGGCTCCAGGACCACGTCGACAACCTCGAAGCGCTGGTCGCCGACCTGGACCTGACCGGCATCACGCTGGTCCTGCACGACTTCGGCGGCCCGGCCGGCATGGGCCTGCTGGCCCGCCGGCCCGAGCTCGTCTCCCGCGTGATCAGCGTCAACGGCCCGACCGCGTTCGGCCAGCCCGGCCTGGCCGCCGCGTTCAAGGCCAACGCGGCCCAGTCCGCGTGGTTCACCTGGATCGCCGAGGCCCACGCCCGGGGCACCCTCGACGCGACCCTCGGCGACCTCGGCTACAACATCCTCAGCACCCTGAAACTCAACGGCTTCCAGGACAACGAGATCATCACGCCGTCCTGGCTTCGCGCCTACGCCGCCCCCTTCCCGACCCCGGCGGCCGCGGCCGGCGCGCTGGGCTGGGCCAAGGGCCTGGAACTGGGCGCCCACCGCTTCGAGCAGCCCGGACCCGAGGCCCGCGAACGAGCCGCCGGCCTCCCGGCCCTCGCCATCTGGGGCTCCGAGGACCGCACCCTGGCCGCCGAACACTTCCTGCCGCTGTTCCGCGAGACGTTCCCGAACGGGCTTGTCAGTGAACTGTCAGGCGTCGGCCACTACAGCCTTGAAGACGCGCCAGCGACGATCACCGCGCTCATCAAGCTCTTCCTCGACGCCACGAGCGACGGTTCGGCACTCACCGAAATGATCGCCGCCTAGCGTGTAGCGCATGGAACAAACCCAGGCCGTGTGCCGGACGGTACGAGGCGACGTCGACCCGCGTGCCCTCGGCCGGGTCCTGTCCCACGAGCACGTGCTCGCGCTGCTCGTGGGGCCGGGACCGTCCGGCCGTCCGCTGACTGACGCAGAGTTCGACGATGCGAAGGTCGCGGCTGCGGTCGAGGCGTTGAGCGGTCTGAAGGAGCTCGGGTTCGGGACGGTCGTCGACCTGAGTCCGTATGGGGACGCGGGCCGTGACGCCACCGGGGCGAACGCCGTACTCCTCCCGCGTATTGCCGAGGCGAGTGGGCTGAACATCGTGTCGGGCACGGCCACCTACCGCGAGGAGTTCAGCCCTGAGTGGGTGCGGCAGGCCAGTATCGAAGACCTCGTACACCGCTTCGTCGCCGACGTGACCACCGGTATCGGGAGCACCGGCGTCCGCGCCGGCATCCTCGGCGAGCAGCCCACCAGCGACGGCCACATCACCGAACACGAAGCACGCGGCCTGCGCGCCGCGGCCCGAGCACACCACCTGACCGGCCTGGCGATCAGCACGCACACAACGCACGGAACGATGGCCCTGGAACAGATCGACATCCTCGTGCAGGAAGGGGTCCCCCTGGACCGCGTGGTGATCGGCCACATGGACAACCACCCCGACCTCGACTACGTCCGCCGCGTCCTCGATCGCGGCGTGAGCATCGGTTTCGACTCCATCGGCAAGGAGTCCTGGGACGTCCGCCGCCCCGCGCCGTCACATCAGGAGCCTGACGGCCGCTACGACAAGCCGGCGATCAGGCAGTCCGACCGCACCCGCGCACACCGCCTGGCGGCGCTCGTCGCCGAAGGCCACGCCGACCGGATCCTCCTGTCCGAGGACCTGACCGGCGGCCAGACGTGGCTGAACCCCGCAACCCATGGCCGACATGGCTACGGCTACCTCGGACGCGTATTCCTCCAAGATCTCGAAGAACTAGGCATAAGTCATCAAAACATCGACAGGATGCTGATTTCCAACCCCGCAAGGCTGCTGTCCGTGTCCTTATAACTAGCAACGTAAATAGCAACGCCGCCGAAGCAGCCAACCGCACCTACAAGCGAGCAGCCCTCCGCCCCACAGCCGCCGCCACCCGATGCGACGCCTCCTGCAACCACATCGCGCCACCCGGCGCCACGACGATCGCCGGCACCCGCCGCCGCGGCATCGTGCCGCAGTCGACGTGCACCACCTCCGCGATCGACCACCCGTCCGGCGCGAGACTGCGCCCGCTGATCGGCGGGAACACGTGCAGAGCGACGACGTTCCGATGCCGCGTGGCCCACAGGCACATCCCGAACCGCTCAGCCTGCTCCCCGGTGTGGAAGTAGGCGGCGGGGAAAAGATAGCCGAGGCGGGAGACGGTGTTCGCGCGGACGCGGAAGGCGAGACGGACCGTGTACCAGGTCGTCTTGGCATCCGCCGCAGGGATCATAGTTGTATCGGCCATACAATAAGAGACCGGCGAATCGCCGAATCATGACGCGGGTTCGGGCCTCGATTTCGCGGCGGTCCTGAGGGGCGGTCGCCGGCGCCGCATCGGTGCTCAGATAACGGGCCCGACATGCGCGGCCGGCGACAGCGCGGCAAGGAACCAGAACCCCGGCGACCACAAGCAACAACGCCACGCGGGCAACAGCGTGATCGAAAGCCGAACAGTCGCGGACCGCCGCCGAAATGCCGGACGCGCAGGTTGCCCCTGGCGCCCACCGAACGCGGCCGCCAGCCGTCGGCACACTGCCGGCGAAACCTGAATCCGGCGCGCGATCTTGACCATGAGCACCGGCGGCCGCCAGCGCAGAACCAGTCGTTCAACCGAACTGCGTCCCCCTGCGAGGTCATCAAACCTTAGGCGAAGCCGTAAAAATCGCCTGTAAAGCCCACTCGCCAACCGCACCCTGCCCCCCAAGCGCGAGCCGATCTTCCCCCACCGAATCCGGTACGTTCGAACGCGCAGCATCCAGCCGACGCGCCGGGACCCAGCGCTCCACTGCGGCCGCCGGGCGAGGGGAAAGCAGGACACCACATGCCGGTCAAGATCGTCGACGCCACCGCCTGGCTCACCGACCTGGAAGTCGAGACCGTTCGGACCGACGCGGTCCAGGCGTTCCTCAAGCAGGAGACGCTTTTCGTCAGCGTCACCACCGACGATGGCAACACCGGCGTCGGCTACTCCTACACGATCGGCACCGGCGGCAGCTCCGTTCTCGCGATGCTGCGCGATCACCTGCTGCCGCGGCTCGCCGGCGCGGACGCCACGCTCGTGGAGCACCTGTGGCGGGACCTGTTCGCCTCCACTCGCGCCACGACCGTCGGCGCGATCACCTCGCTCGCGCTGGCCGCCGTCGACACCGCGTTGTGGGACCTGCGGTGCAAGCGTGCCGCGGAGCCGTTGTGGCGCCTGGCCGGCGGCTTTCGGCGCGAGGTCCCGCTCTACGACACCGAGGGCGGCTGGCTCCATTTGTCGACCGACGAGCTCGTCCGGGGTGCGCAGGCCTCGCAGGCCGCGGGCTGGTCCGGTGTGAAGCTCAAGGTCGGCAAGTCGCGCGTGGAGCACGACTTGCACCGGCTGCGCGCGGTGCGCGACGCCGTCGGTCCGGAGCTGGACCTCATGGTCGACGCGAACCAGTCGATGACGTGCGCCGAGGCTCGTCGGCGCGCGGCGGCCTTCGAGCCGCTTGGGCTGTCGTGGTTCGAAGAACCTCTGCCGGCCGACGACGTGGCCGGCCACGTCGCCCTGGCGCAGTCCACGACCATCCCGATCGCGGTCGGGGAGTCGATGTACTCCCTCGCGCAGTTCCGCGACTACCTGGCGCGCGGCGCGGCCTCGATCGTGCAGGCCGATGTCGCGCGGGTCGGCGGCATCACGCCGTGGCTGAAGATCGCGCACCTCGCCGAGTCCTTCAACGTCGACGTGTGCCCGCACTTCCTGATGGAACTGCACGTCAGCCTCGTCGCCGCCATCCCCAACGGCCGCTACGTCGAGCACATCCCCCAGCTGCGCGCGATCACCCGGAGCCAGATGCAGGTCGAGAACGGCCATGCGATCGCGCCGGAGACCCCCGGCCTGGGGATCGACTGGGACTTCGACGCGATCGACGACCGGCGCGTCGCCTGAGGCGAGGCAGCCCAGGCCGAGGTAGCCCCAGTCCGAGGTAGCTCGGCCCCGAGGTAGCTCAGCCCTGAGGCAGCCAAGCCCGAGGCAGCCCGGCCCCGCCGCGCCTCAGACCTTCAGCCGCAGGATCCGCTCGGCGTTGCCATACGCGATCTTCGCGCGGTCCTCATCGCTGAGCGTTGTGCCGGCGAGCCCTGCGACGGCGTCGCGAGTCGTCTCGTAGGGATAGTCGATGGAGAACATCACCGAGTCGGCGCCGATTTCCATGACGGCTCCGGTGAGCGCGGCAGGGGAGAAGACCCCACTTGTCGTAATGACAATGTTGGTGCCGATGTAGTGCGAAGGTGCGTGCCGCAGCGGATTCTCCAGCGTGAATGTGCCATAGCGAGAGTCAAGCCGACTACGCATGAACGGCAGGAACTCGCCCATGTGCCCCAGGATGAGCGTCGCCGCCGGATGCCGGTCGAACACGCCACTGAACAGGACGCGCAACGCGTGCCCGCCGGTCTCCGCGGCCCAACTCCAGGCCGCGCCGTACATCTCGGGACGCCCCTGCAGTACCTTCCATCGGTCAGCCGGCGGCGCGCCGGGGTGCAGGTAGAGCGGGACCGACAGCTCCTCCAACGCCGACCAGAACTCGTCGTAACGCGGTTCGTCGAGGTAGTGGCCCCCGAGATGGTCGTTGATCAACGCGCCGCAGAACCCGAGTTCGCCGACCGCGCGCTCCAGTTCCTCCACGGCGGCCTTCGGATCCTGCATCGGAAGCGCGGCGAAGCCCCGGAACCGGGTCGGATGTTCGGCGACGACCCGCGCGAGGTAGTCGTTCGCGGCCCGGGCGTTGTCGCGCGCGGCCGGGGCCTCCTGGTCGATCTGGATTCCCGGCACGGTGAGGGAGAGCACCTGGATGTCGATACCGTGCTCGTCCATCTCCGGCAGCCGGTATTCATTGATGTCCCGAAGCCGGCGGGTCCAGTCGGTGACCAGATTCCGGTCGATCGGGAAGTCGCCCCAGTCGGATTCGGAGTTCCACTGCGGGACGGAGAAAGCTTCTTCGAGAGCGATATGGCGCATAACCAGAGTCTGTGCCCGGCGAATGCCAGGTGTCCAAGACCTGATTGTCATTCCCATGCCTCTGAGGCATCATTGCTGGTCGCGGCCGCCGGATAGACTCCCACCATGTCCGACTCGCCGCCGCTTCCGGCGGATCTCGATCTGCGTTTGGTCCGGTACTTCACCGTCGTCGCGGATCTCGGGCACTTCGGCCGCGCGGCCGAGGAGTTGCGCGTCGCGCAGCCTTCCCTGAGCCGGCAGATCCAGCGGCTTGAACAACAAATCGGTGCGCGCCTCCTGGACCGCACGCCCCGGGGCACAAGGCTGACCGCCGCCGGCGAACAGTTCATGCCGCGTGCCAGGGCCCTGCTACGCCTCGCCGCGCAGGCCGCCGCCGCTGCCCGCTCGGCCGCCGAGCCCAGCCGGATCAGCATCGGCGGGTTGCCGTACGTCCGGATCGACGAGGCAGTGCGTGAGCTGCGGGCGCGGAACCCCGACGCCGAGGTGCGTGTCGTCGAGCTGGCCTGGAACGAGCCGCGTCAGGCGCTGCTGGACGGACGCGTGGACGTGGCGGTGACCCGGCTGCCGATCGACGCGGAGGGCCTGCGCGTGACCCCGCTCTACAAGGAGCCGCGGGTCCTGGTCGTACCTCTGAACCACCGGCTGGCGAGGGAGGAGTCGGTGACGCTCGACGCGTTCGCCGACGAGCCGCTGATCTCGCTGTCCGACCCTGCGTGGAACGCGTTCGCGCACATCGATCCGCGTCCGGACGGCAGCCATCCGCTGGACGGCCCGCTGGTCGAGGTGCTGGAAGACACGCTGGAGCTGATCGCCGCCGGGCAGGCCGTGGCGATCCTTCCGGCCGATCTGAGCGGCGTGCGTTCGGACCTGGTCGGCGTCACGCTTCAGGGCGTCGAGCCGGTGCAGGCCGCGTTGGTCACGCGGGCCGGCGAGGACAACCGTCTCGTCGCGGAGTTCCGTCGGTACGCGCAGGCCCAAGTCGGCGACTCAGGCACTGACTAGTCACCGCTGCGCATCCTGCGCTTCCAGCACTCGAACCAGCTGGTCGATGAACTGCTCTCGCTCGCCGGGCTCCAGCGGCGCGAGCAGTTCAGCGTTCGCCTTTTCTGCCAGTTTCAGGCACCGGTTGAGTACGGCGAGCCCCTCGGTCGTGACCCGGATCGCGTTCTTCCGACGGTCGCGGGGATCGGGGTCGCGCGCCACATAGCCGAGCCGTTCCAGATGGTTCAGCAGCAGCACCATGTCCTTGCCGTCGATCTCCAGGCGCCGTACCAGATCCGCCTGCGCCAGCGGTCCGTTCTGGGCTGCGGCGGCCATCACCGCCAGGTGCGCCAAGTTCAGATCGACGCCGGCGATGGCTTCGGCGACCAGGGCACGGCCGCGTGCCGCGGCGCGGCCGGTGAGCCAGCTCGGCAGGGCTTGGATGCGGTCCAGGGGGCGCGGCTTCGGGGTGGCCATGCGGGCACTCTACCCCCGAGTTCATTGGACATCCCAATGAACTCGGGCTACGCTCGAACTCGTTGGAAGTCCCTATGATCTGGCTGTTGATACCCGCACTGGAGGTGCACATGCGTCGCATCCGCTACGAAGCGAACGGCGGCCCCGAGGTCCTGTTCCTCGAAGACGCGCCGGAACCCGAGCCGGCGCCCGGTGAACTACTCATCCGCACCGAGGCGATCGGCGTCACCCTGCCGGTGGTGCGCAAGGTCCGCGAGGTCGCCGCACCGATTCCGCTCGGCGGCGAGGTCGCCGGGATCGTCGTCGGCATGGGTGACGGCGTCGAGGGCTTCGCGCTCGGCGACCGCGTCACCGGCCTGTGCTTCTCCCACGGCTACGCCGACGTGGCGATCCTGTACGAAGCCATGGCCTCGCACATCCCCGACGACGCGAGCGCAGTCGACGCCGTGGCGCTGGTTCGCAGTGGACTGATTGCCCGGGGCGTTCTCGAAGCGGGTGTCGCAGGACCCGGAGACTCGGTGCTCGTCACCGCCGCGGCAAGCGCCGTCGGCTCGCTGGCCGTCCAGTACGCCAGGGCACGCGGCGCCGCCCGCGTGGTGGCAGCGGTCAGCAGCTCGCAGAAGGCTGACTTCGTCCGCGACCTGGGCGCCGACGAAGTCGTGCTGTATAGCGACGAATCCTGGGGCGATCCCGTGGACGTCGTCCTCGACGGCGTCGGCGGCGACCTCCTCGCCCCGGCCGTACGAGCCCTCGCGCCGGCCGGTCGCCTGGTCGCTTTCAGCTCCGGCGGCGGCGTGATCGACGCCTACGAACTCCTCGTCCGCGGTGCCTCGGCGATCGGCTTCCAGATGGCGGCGATCGCCCGCACCAAGCCCAAGCTCTACGCGAGCTGGCGCGACGAACTCTGGGCCGAATATCGGGCCGGAACCCTGCGTCCGCGCGTCCACGCGTGCGTTCCTCTGGCCGAGGCGGCGCGGGCCCACGAGATCATCGAGTCTCGCAGCAACCTCGGCAAGGTCGTCCTCGTGCCCTGATACGGCCCGACCAGGCCTCAGTCCAGATCGAGCGCCGTCTTGTCCACCTCGACGCGCGTCGGCCGCGTCGGGTCGAACCGGATCGGCAGCTGCGTCCCCGGCGTCGCGATCCGCGCTCGCCGTTCGGGCGTGGAGAACACCAGCCGGGTGTGCGTCGTGTACGGCTCACCCGTCGGCGGCATGACTTCCAGCGTCAGGTCGACGATGCCGCCGGGGACGATGCGCCCGAAGAACGCCGGCGCGTTCACGTCCTGCACCGCCGTCACGATCGCGGTGGCGGGGATGCCGTCGAGGATCGGCGCGCCGTCGTTGATCTCCACGTGGACGTGCGACTCGCTCCACGCCGTGTTCGACTGGCCGCCGAAGGCTTCGCTGATGGCGTTGGTGACGGCTTGCGCGAGGTCGCCGCCTGCGAAGTCGCCGCCGCCGGCGAATGTGCTGCTGTTGCCCGAGAAGATGGTGCCGAACAGGTTGCCCGGCGTAGCGGTACCGGCTGTCGTGTCTCCCGCCGCCATGCGCGCGGCCGTCTCCGCGGCCTGCTTCATCTGCTGTGCCTGAACGTTCGCCCGGTACTGCTTCTCCGTCGGCACCTGCTTCCACAGGATCTTGAGCTTGGCCGGCCGAGCCCGGTCGACGACGACCGGCAGATCCATGCCGTCCAGCACCCAGCGGCTGCTCGGCTGCGACGTCTTGTGTGTGACGGGAGTCGGGGTCAGCCCAGGAGCGCTCACGACACCGACGTACGTCACGCTC
Source organism: Catenulispora sp. EB89 (assembly GCF_041261445.1). Taxonomy (NCBI): domain Bacteria; kingdom Bacillati; phylum Actinomycetota; class Actinomycetes; order Catenulisporales; family Catenulisporaceae; genus Catenulispora; species Catenulispora sp. EB89. The sequence goes on along the minus strand of NZ_JBGCCU010000016.1, from coordinate 73,340 downwards.
GAACCGCTCCAGTCCCTGGCCGTGAGCCGGAGCGTGCCCGGCACGGGATCGCGGTAGCGGTGTAGCACCCGCCAGAGGCTGAATCCGAGGTCGCCCATGCGCGCCAGTATGGCCTTCGGCGCCACCACGATGGAAGCCGGTCGCGGGGACGCCATCGTCCCCGCGACCGGTGTCGGCGCGCGCCCCTGCTCGCGCGCCGCTGCGTCGCCCTAGCCGTGCGCCCGCGTCGCCTACCCGCGCCGCCGCCGCATCTCGATCCGCGACCGCGTGAACGCGGCCGACCCGAGCGCGGCCAGCAGCGGCAGCGCCACGACCAGCACCCCGAGGTACAGCCACGGCGGCGCGAACTGCGTCTTCTGCACGGCCAGCGTGTTGAACGGATCCTGCGCGATCTGCTGCGCCTTCGCCTCCACCAGGCCGATGCCCGGCAGCAGTCCGAAGGCCGCGCCCAGCACCGCGCCGAGCCCCGCCGTGACCGCGGCCTGCGAGCCGGCCAGCAGCCGCCGCACCCGGGGCCTGGCGCCCACCGCCGCCAGCGTCTCCAGGTCGGCCTGCGCGTCGGTGATCGCCAGCCCGGTGGCCACCGCCGCCGCGCCCAGCATCACCGCCCCGGCCACGAAGGCGAGGGCCAGCACGCCGACCCAGGTCTGGCTCTGGTAGCCGCGCTCGACGTAGAAGGACTGCTCGATGCCCGCCGCGCCGACCAGGTTGTCGGCTTGCTTCTCCTCCTGCTTGGTCGGCATGCGCGTGGTGTCGAACAGCAGCGTCACCGGTGCGAACTTCGCGCCGAGCTTGTCCAGCGCGTTCGGCGACACCACGGCGGTGACGTCCCAGCGCGGGCTGTCGACGAGCGTCGCGGGCAGCGCCGTCTTGGTGATCTTGTCGGGGCACGACTGCTGTTGCTGCTGTTGCGGGTCGCAGGGAGCGTTGACGCCGATCTCGACCGTCGGGTGCGCCCCGGTCGTGGCCATGTCGAACTTGTCGAAGACGACCGCGCCGCCGGCCTTCAGCGTGTCCTCGGCGGCCTTGTCCTCGTGCCCGAGCAGCACCCGCACCAGCTCCGGACCTCCGGCCACCACGTTCGACGCGCCGGTCTGGAACGGGATCATGCCGCTCTGGAATCCGGTGTCGCAGCGCTTGTCCTTGCCCTGTGCGGCCATGCTCAGGTTGCGCGGGCACGTGTTCTGCGGCGTGCGGATCACCTGCGGCGTCGCAGGCGTCGCCTGATCTCCGTAGCCGACGCCCTGCAGGACTGCCGCCTCGCTGGTCGGAAGTACCCCGCTGATCTGCTGGAGCAGGTGGGCCGCCAGGGCCGGCGCGGCGCCGGAGCTGTTGTTGCTGAGCGCCGCCGCGGCCTGGCCCATGCGGAGCTGGCTCTGGTAGTAGTGCCGCTGCTGCGCGTCGTCGGAGTTGATGACCATCGCCACCGTCGTGGCCCCGGCCACCGCGGCCATGATCGCGGCCACCGCCGGGGCGGTGCGGCCGCGGTTGCGGGCGCTGTCCCGCAGCGCCAGGCGCCCGGTCAGCGGCAGTGCCCGGGCCAGTTTGCCGGACCATGCGACCAGTACCGGTGTACACGCGACCAGGCCCAGCTCGGCAGCCCCGACCCCGGAGGCCACCAAGATCGCGTTGCCGTGATGCCAGGCGCCCACCAGGATCAGCGCGGTGCCCAGCACGACGCCGATCAGTCCGAGCAGCGGCAGTTTCCACGGCGTCCTGGACTGCCCGCGCCGTCTGGTCAACGCGGTCAGGACGTCCTGGCGGGCCGTCGTGACCGCCGGCGCCACCGCGGCCGTCAGGCCGGTGCCGACGCCGACCAGCGCGGCGGCCAGCAGCTCCAGCGGCTTGAGCCGGAAGCCGCCCATCGCCTGCTGGGTGAAGTGCCCGAACCACGGCAGCGTGACGGTCGCGGCCGCGACACCGACCACGGCGCCGATCACCCCGCCGGCGGCCCCGAGCACCACGCCGTCGGCCAGCACGATCCGGCACAGCCGCCGGCCGTCCGCGCCGGCCGCGCCGAGCAGGCCGAAGTCGCGGCGCCGGCGGCGCGCGCTCACCGCGAACGCCGGTCCGGCCAGCAGCACGACCTCCAGCAGCACGATGGACAGCGCGATCGCCGCCACAGTCAGCGTCCGGCTCTGCGTGTTGTCGCCGAAGATGCTGTTCGGGTAGGCCGTGTAGTAAGGGACCTGCGAACGGGCCGGCGGGTCGGCGAGGAGCAGCTTGGACTTCACGGTGAAGCCCTGCGCGTTGAGCTTCTGGGTCAGGTCCCAGCCGACCCCGCCGGGAACCGCGATCGGGAAGGCGGTGCTGCCGCCGCCGGTGTGCTGCTGGCTGAAGACCCCAGGGCGGGAGAAGATGACCTCGCTGTAGGGTTGCGCCTTGCTGTCGTAGATCCCGGTGATGCGCACGGTCCGGGACCCGTTCGACGCGTCCTGTGACGTGCCCTGTGACGTGTCCTGCGATGTCGACGGCGGGGACGTCTGGACCGGCGCGGCCTGGCCCACGGGTGCGGGCCCGACCGTCACCCCGGGCGTCGCGTCGCGACCGCCGGGCCCGATCACCCGCACCGTGATGGTGTCGCCGACGCCCTTGTGCAGCTCGCCGGCCATCGCGCTGCTCAGCGCGATCTCGTCGGCGGTGGTCGGGGCGGAGCCGGCGACGTGGTCGACCGTGGGGGACAGCAGCGGATCGGTGAGGTCGATCTCCGACACCTGCCCCCAGGCCCGGCCGTCGCTCTCGCTGACCTGCACTTCCGTGCCGTCGGTCGACTGCGGCGCCGCGACGCGCGAACCGGGCGGCAACAGCGCGGCCAGGTCCGCGACGGTCGCCGGCGACGTGCGCAACGGCCGGCTGTTCCCCGACGCGTCCCGCACCGGCCCGGCGTTGCTGTCGTCGGGGAGCTGGTACATCGGGGTGCCGATGTCGTCGACGAGCGCGTCGTAGCGGCCCATCTGCCAGGTGGCCTTCTGCTCGGCGGTGATCTGCGAGCTGCGCCACAGCGTGTCGGCGGCGGAGGCGCCCGCGACCGGCAGCGCGAGCATCGTCACCACCAGCGCCGAACGCTTCTTGTTCCGCCACGCTTCGCGGCGCGCCACCCTCAGCGCGAGGCTCCAGTTGCTCATGGCCGGGCCTCGTCGACCAGCAGGTCCTCGGCGCGCTGCGAGGGGGCGGACTCGTCGACGATCAGGCCGTCGCGGATGAAGACGATGCGGTCGGCCCAGGCGGCGTGCCGGGCTTCGTGCGTGACCAGGACGCCGGCGGCGCCCTCGTCGCAGCGCTTGCGCAGCAGTCGCAGCACGGCCTCGCCGGTCTCGGTGTCCAGCGCGCCGGTCGGCTCGTCGGTCAGGATCAGGCGGCGCTCGCCGATCAGGGCTCGCGCGATCGCGACGCGCTGCTGCTGGCCGCCGGACATCTCGTCGGGGAAGCGGTCGGCTTCGGCGCGGAGTCCCATTTCCTCCAGGGCCGCGATCGCCTCGACCCGGGCTTTGCGGGCCGACACGCCGTCCAGTTCCCGGGGCAGGGCCACGTTCTCCGCAGCGGTGAGCGCCGGGATCAGGTTGTAGTCCTGGAATACGTAGCCCACCGAACGCCGGCGGATGGCCGCCAGCTGGGCCTTGGACTGGCTGCTCAGCGGCGTGTCCTGGACCACCACCTCCCCACCGGACGGCGTGTCCAGGCCCCCGGCGAGCGACAGGAGTGTCGACTTGCCCGAGCCCGACGGCCCCATGACGGCCACCAGTTCCCCGGCGCGTACGACCAGGTCCACGCCGCGGAGCGCGTGGACTTCGGCGGCGCCCTTGCCGTGGGTGCGGGTGACGTTGCGGAGCTCGAGGATTGTCTTGCCGGTCATATGGTTTTCCCCTCCCAGGTGGCAGCGGCCGGTGTGGCGCCGGCGCTGCTGGTACTGCTGTTACTGCTTGTGGCGCCTGTGGTGCTTGCGTTGCTCTCACTGTCCGGGCCGCCGCCGCCGGCTGCGGCTGCGGCGTCCGGCCGGCCGACCGGCAAAGTCCGGCCTTCGCGCGCGTGCCGCAGCACGCGCGCCTCGACGTGGTCCAGCCACCGGATCTCGGCCTCGGACTGGAAGATCATCGACTCCAGCACCAGCGAGGCGGCCAGCTCGTCGGGATCCAGCCGGGCCTTGACGCGCGTGAAGTCCTGCAGCGCGGCCAGCGCGTGCTTGCGCTGCGCGTGCACGATCGCGGCCACATCGACGCCGGCGACCGTGACCGCGAGCGCCAACTTCACAGCCAGCTCGTCCCGCGGCCGCTCGGCCCGGGTCACCGGCCGCGCGAACCAGGAGAACAACTCGTCCCGCCCGGCATCGGTGATGCGATAGAAGACATGGTTCGCGGCGTCCTGCCCGGCGGGCTCGACCAGGCCGTCGCGCTCCAGCCTGCTCAGCGTCGTATAGACCTGCCCGATATTGAGCGGCCAGGTGGCACCGGTCCGTTCCTCGAACTCGGCGCGGAGTTGGTAGCCGTAGCGGTCGCCGTCGGCGAGGACGGCCAGGAGGGAGTGTTTGACGGACACGCTATCGGGTCCGTGCATACTCGGTATGGTTGCGGGTCACGGCTATATAGATACCCGGTATGCACGGCGAGGGCAAGTGGGGGGTGGGGGCGGCGACGGGGATGGTGACGCGGACCGGGAGGTCTTAGTCGCTGGAGGCGGCGTACTCCGGATCGTTCTTCACAAGCCAGGCGTGGTGTGCGTTGTAGAGCATTTGTTGGTGGGCTATATGCAGCCCGCTGATGGCGTCCGAGACGCTGACGCCGGCGTCAGCGTCGACCAGGCGGCCGACCGCGTCGAGCAGTTTCATCAGGTCCGACGCGGAGAATCCGCCGACTTTGAGCTGGTGGTCGTAGCCGAAGGACACCGCTCCGTTCTCCGGGTTCGCGAGGGTCGTTTCGGCCTGGTGCGAGATTTCGCGGCTCAGTGCCGGGCCGAGGCCGGTGGCCAGGATCACCGCGAGTTCTTCGGCTAGGGCGTCGATGTGGTCGGCGGTCAGCTGGTCGCTTACTGATTCGCGGAGCACCCAGCGGGCGACGTCGCGGAAGTGCTCGCGCAGGACCGGGATGTCGGGGTCGCCGAGGTCGCCGGTGAAGGGTGCGGGGGAGGGGCTGGCGGCTTCTGTCATGGCGGCGAATCTAGTGCCGGTGTGCGACAGCTCTTGCGGCCCGGGGCAGGTGGCGACTCAGGCCATTGACGAGCCTGTCTGCGTCTCTTATCGTGTGCGCCGTTCACCTACATAACCACTGTTCATGTATGTGAATTCATGCGCTCGGCACCTTTCTTGCTTCGGCACCCACATCCGCTGCACGGGCCCACGCCCGGAAAGGACGTTCCGCAATGACCACCAGTCCCCACACTGGCAACCCCCACCCCCACCCGCGCCGACGCCGCCCCATGGCGTCGCTCGCCGCCGGGACCCTCGGCGTCGCGCTGAGCGTTGCCGGGGCGAGCATGACGCTCGCTCCCACGGCATCGGCCGCAAACGTTACCGGCCAGATCACCGGCTATCAGGGCCTGTGCCTGGACGACCGCTCGGCCTCGACCGCCAACCTCAATCCGGTCCAGGTCTACACATGCAATGGCACCAGCGCGCAGAGCTGGACCGTGGACAGCGCCGGTAACACGCTGCAGGTGCTCGGCAAGTGCCTCGACGTGCACTCCGCCGGTACCGCCAACGGCACGAAGGTCGACCTCTACGACTGCAACGGCACCGGCGCCCAGACGTGGGTCCCGCAGTCCAACGGCGAGCTCCTGAACCCGAACTCCGGCAAGTGCCTGGACGACACCGGCTCCGGTGGCTCGGGCACCCAGGCGCAGATCTGGAGCTGCGCCGACACCGCCAACCAGAAGTGGTCGCTGCCCAGCGGCAGCGGCCCCGGCGGAGGCGGCGGCCTGAACACCTCGGTCGCCCCCGGCGGCAACTTCGACCTCTCGGTGTGGGAGCTCCAGGAGCCGACCGGCTCGCCGGGCTCGCCGACCACGATCGTGCCGTCGCAGCTGGAGGGCGCGAACGGCTATCAGGACTCGTACTTCTACACCGACCCGAACGACGGCGCGATGACGTTCTGGGACCCCGAGAACGGCGTCACCACCCCGAACTCGAACTACTCGCGCTCGGAACTGCGGGAGATGAACTCCGACGGCTCGGCGGCGAACTGGTTCGCGGCCGGCACCACCAACACCCTCAGTGCCACGCTGAAGGTCACGCAGGTGCCCAACCACGTGTGCGTCGGCCAGATCCACCTCGGTTCCGGCGGTTCGACCAAGCCGCTGCTGGAGCTGTTCTACTACGCCAACGGCGACATCAAGATGGCCATCGAGCAGACGCCGGCCGGCGGCAACGAAGTGCTCACGGACGTCGGCAACGTCCCGGTCGGCACGCAGTGGAGCTACGTGATCGGGCTGAGCGGCAGCACGATCAGCCTGTCGCTCAACGGCGGCGCCGCGCAGACGTGGACGGCCTCGTCGACGTTCGACGGCTACGGCATGTACTTCAAGGCCGGCGACTACGATCAGACCTCCGGCAGCGACTCCAGCGTCGGCGCCAAGGTCGGGTTCTACGCGCTGTCGATCTCGCACAGCTGAGCTCGCACGGGCTGAGCTCGCACAGCTGAGCTGGTTCTGGAGCACAACGGCGTCCGGTGTGTGAGGGCTCTGCTTCACGCCCTCGCACACCGGCGACGAGAAGGGACACGGGGTGGACACGTTTCGCAACGCGGGCGTCGAGGACGCCGAAGCCGTGGCCGGGCTGCACGCCGACAGCTGGCGCCGTCACTACCGGGGCGCCTACTCCGACGCCTACCTGGACGGCGACATCCTGAGCGACCGCGTGCGGGTGTGGTCGTCACGGCTGGCGACGCCGACCGGCACCGTGACCGTCCTCGCCGAGGACGACGCCGGGCTGGCGGGGTTCATGCACCTGGCGCTGCACGACGACGACCGGTGGGGAAGCTTGGTCGACAACCTGCACGTCCGGCTTGACCGCCAACGCACGGGTGTCGGAGCGGCACTGCTGCGCCGCGCCGCGACCGCGGTCGTCGAGCTCGCGCAGACCTCGGCGATGTACCTGTGGGTGCAGGAGCAGAACCGGAACGCGCAGCGGTTCTACGCCGCGATGGGCGGGACGTGCGTGGAGAAGTCGCCGATCGCGGCGCCGGGCGGGGTTCCGGGTCGGCTGGTCGGTGCTCCGGTCAAGCTGCGCATCGCCTGGCCGGACGTCGCGGACTCGGGGTTCTCAGGGTTCTGAGGCGCGCAGCCATCAAGCGATCCCCTGCTTCAACCCCGCCAACAGAGCCGCAGCGTTCTCAGTCTGCTGATAAAGCACCCGATACCCGTTCCGCGCCCGAGCCACCAGCCCCGCGCGGTGCAGGATCTTCAAATGGTAGGAAACCGTCCCGGCCGTCAGATAGTGCCGCTCACTCAACTCCGTCGTCGTCCGCGGCGTCTGCAGGTCCGCCAGGATCCGCGCCCGCGTGGCGCCCAGCAGCTCCGGCGTCGCCGGGATCAGCGGATCCGTGGTGCCGTCGGCCTGCGCGGGGTAGCCGATCATCGGCAGGCGCCGCTCCGGCGCCGGGGACAGGTCGGCGACCAGCAGCGGTCGGGAGCGCGTGAACACCATCGGGACCAGGTGCAGGCCGCCGCTCGCCGAGACGTTGCCCGACAGTCGGCTGAACAGCCGCAGCTGGTTCTCGCGCCACGGATGCATGCTCGGGTGCAGCGTCCCCAGCATCGCGCCGAAGCCGCCCTCGACGATGTGCTTCCCGCGCGCCTCGATGTCGTACAGCATCCGCGTGCGCAGCGAGCTCCACATCGGGGCGCCCAGCGTGTGCCAGTACTGCTCGATCTCCGCCGCCAGGCGCTCGGCGAGGCGCTGTTCGCCCTGCTCGATGGCGTTGCGCAGGACCGCGGGGGTCGGGTGCGCGCGCAGGTTGCCGGTGGTGCCCTTGAGCAGGAGCCTGATTTCCCAGCGCAGGCGCTGCGGCGAGGTCGTGGCGATCGCGTGGAGCTCGTCGGCGAGGTCCGTCTCGGGCCGCCTCGGCTGCGGCGTGAGGGCGTCGGGGACGTAGTCCCACTCGCCGCTGAACAGCGCCTCGAGCAGCACCAGCCTCCGCTCCTGCACCACCTGGCGGATCAGGTCCGGCATCCGCCCCTTCGACGCCCCGTCCCGACGCAGGAGGCTCAGGCTCTCGACCGCGGTGAAGGCGGGGGAGATCCCGAACCTCGTGCGGGCCAAGGTCGTGCTGTCCAGGCCCAGCTGCAGCATGTTGCTCCCAACGCCCCTGATGTGCTCACTCGAACCGATGGACTGCGCTGCGGCGCGCCCTCACCTGTGGCCGGCGGAGGTGTGTCGTACCGCGTCTGTGGTGGCGGTGGCCGCGATGGCCTGCCGTGTGTATAGACGTGCGGGCGATGCATTTGTTGGCGCTCGCCACGGGCGAATTCCGCACGCGCGGCGTCGGTGGCGGGCAGCGCGGAACCCGATCGATCGCCGCCGGTGCCGGCTGTCAGGAGTGAGAGGATCGCGACCACGATGGTCGCGGGTCTGCTTCGATGGTGTCACCGGAGTCCTTCTGGATGAGCCGGAACGGATGCTGGCGCTGTCGACGCACCGATCTTCGAGGGCGGTGGGCAAGAGAGGACGAAGTCACCCCTATTAAATAAGCAAGTTGAAGGTAATATCCTGCGAACAGACGTGTCAAGGTTCCGACCTGTCGGCACTCTTCTGCCTTGGTCAGCCGAACGTCGCGTTGAGGGAGACAAGCGTGACCACACGCAGCGGTGATCGATCACTGCTCCGGCGCATGAACCTGCTGGCGACCCTGCGCTGCGCGGGTGAGGTGCCGAAGACCATCGCCGCCTTCGCGGCGGCGACCGGCCTGTCCCGCACGGCCGCCGAGGCCGTGGTCCTGGACCTGGTCGAGCGGGGCTGGCTCCTGGAGGACGGCCAGGAAGGGCACCCCGGCGCCGGGCGCCCGGCGCGGCACTACCGGGTCCACGCCGAGTGCGGCCTGCTGCTCGGCCTGGACATCGGGCCGCACAACATCGTCGTGACCGTCACGGACCTGCTCGGCCAGCCCCTGGCGTCCGTGCACCGCACCGTGGAGCCGGGCGCTCCCGCCCCGGAGCGGCTCGACGTGGTCATCGGCGTCGCCGAGCAGGCGCTCGCCGCGGCCGGGAAGCAGTCGGCCGATGTGTGGATCGCCGGCGTCGGCACCCCCGGCATCGTGCACCGGGGCCGCGTCGAGCAGGTCATGACCGGCGCCGACTTCCCCGACCCGGATCTGGCCGCCCAGCTCAGATCCCGGCTCGGCTGCCCGGTGCTGCTGGAGAACGACTGCAACCTGGCCGCCGTCGCCGAACGCTGGCGGGGCGTCGCGCGGGACGTGGACAACATGGTGTTCGTGCTGTCCGGCAACCGCACCAGCGCCGGACTCCTGCTCGACGGCAAGCTCTACCGGGGCCACTCCGGGGGCGCCGGCGAGATCGGAGCGCTGTCCCGGCTCGGCTGGGACGAGGCCCCGGGCCACTTGGCAGCGTTGCGGGTCGACGGCAAGACGCCGCGCCGCGAGGAGGTCTTCGCCCTTGCCGCGCAAGGCGATCCGAAGGCGGTCGCCGCCGTGGACGCCTTCAGCCAGGGGCTCGCCTTCGGGATCGCGGCGCTGGCCCTGGCGCTGGATCCGGAGGTGGTCGTGATCGGCGGCGGCATCGTGCGCGCCGGCGAGACGCTGCTGACCCCGCTGCGCCGCTATGTCAATGACTATACATACACGCGGATATCGACGATCCACGTGTCGTCGTTGGGCAACCAGTCGGTGAGCCTGGGGGCCGTGCGCTACGCGCTTGACGCCATCGACGCGTTCCTGGAGCGGACGGTGGAGGTCTCCGCGTCCTTCCCGGCGCCGGAGGCCGCGACCTTCTCGGACATCGACGCACCGGTCCTGCGCAGGGGGTAGACGTGCGCCGCGGCTACCGGGTGAGCGGGGTCATCCGGTGACCAGCGCGGCCCGGGTGAGGGTGGTCGCCGTCCGGACGATGCCGGCGACGGCCTCCTCGGGCGTCAGGCCGTTGAGATCCATCAGCGAGAACAACGCCTCGGCGCCCATCACGACCGACAGGTCCCGCTTGAGCTGAGTCAGCGTCTCCTTCACCTTCACGTTCCTGCCGCCGCCCGCCGACTCCGCGTACGGCCGCAACGCCTCGTCGATGAGGCCGATCCGCAGTCCGGGCCGGGTCGACGCGCTGCCCGGGCGCACGATCGTGGCGGCGATCATCGCGCGGACCGCGCCCTGCCGCCTCAGGACCAGCCGGGCCAGGTGCTCGGCCACCGCCGCCACACGCACGACCGGATCGGCGGAGTCCGCGACGGCGGCCAGCGCCTCCCCCGGGGCGGGCAGCGTATCCGCCATCGCCTCGGACAACAGGCTGGCCAGGTCCGGGAAGTAGCGGTAGGCGGTGGCCTCGGCGACCAGCGCCGCCCTGGCGACTTTCGGCATCGTCACTTCCCCGCCGGTGAGCATCAGCTCGGCGGCCGCGGCGACGATGGCCGCGTGCGTGCGCCGCTTCTGGTTGACGCGGCCGGTGGTCTGCGGTGGTCGCGTGGTCTGCGGGGTGGTCATGGGGGGGCCTTCCGAGTCGGGAGCGGCGGGTCGTTCTTTGAGCACTCTCTTATTATAAGAGTTCACTTGCACGAAGCCTATGGACGGTCGTACTCTCTTCCCGAGAGGAAACTCTCACGAAGGGAGAGAGCCACCATGACTGCCGTGTCCGTCGTCGCCCCCGGCGACCGCGAACCCATCGACCTGGGCCCGGCCCGCATCACGATCCTCGAGGACGGGTCCACGACCGGCCACCGCCTCGGCATCGCCGAGATCCGGCTGGCCCCGCACAGCGCCGGCCCGCCGCAACACCGGCACGCCGAGCACGACGAAGGGTTCTACGTCGTCTCCGGCACGGCGGTCTTCACCGTCGGCGCCACCGACCACGAGGCGCCGCCCGGGACGCTGGTGATGGTGCCGCCGGGCGCCCCGCACACCTTCGCCAACCCCGGCGACGAGCCCCTGGTCATGATCAACACCTTCACGCCGGACCTGTACGTGCACTACTTCGGCGACGTGCGCGACGCGATGGCGCTCGGCGCCTCGATGCAGCAGGCCGCGGCCGAGGTGATGCCGCGTTATGCGACGACACCGACGGACGAATACGCCGACGCGGGAACTCGCACCAGCACCAGCACCAGCACCGACAACAGCACAGCTACCGACGACACCGAGATATCTCGGACACCCCTGACCCAAGGAGCACCCACCATGACCGCCCCGACTTCCACCGGCCCCGCCTCCCGCACCGTCACCATCGCGACCGGCATGGGCCTCACGATCAGCGAGTTCGGCACCAACACCGAGGGCAGCGCGGTGCTGTACCTGCACGGCGGCGCCGGCCCGCGCACCATGCTGGGCCTGGCCGGCGCGCTGGCCGAGCACGTCTACGGCATCGTGCCGACCCACCCCGGCTTCGACGGCACGCCGCGCCCGGACCGCTTCGACACCATCGCCGACCTCGCCGACGCCTACCTGGACCTGCTCGACGAGCTCGACCTGAACGGCGTCATGGTCATCGGCTCCTCCATCGGCGGCTGGATCGCCTCGGAGATGGCGCTGCGCGACAACCACCACCGCATAGGCGCGCTGGTGCTGCTCAACGCCGTCGGTATCAAGGCATTCGGCGACGAGCAGGTCACCGACGTCCGTACCCTCGCCCCGCCGCAGATCAGTGAGCTGTCGTTCGTCAACCCGGCCCTGCGCCCCGACTTCGCCTCGTTCACCGAGGAGCAGAAGGCCGTCGGCGCCGCGAACCAGAAGGCCCTCGCCCTCTACGGCGGCGAAGGCTTCACCCACGACCCCAAGCTGCGCCGCCGCCTGCACCGCATCACCATCCCGGCGCTGGTCGTCTGGGGCGAGAAGGACGGCATCGCGCCGCTGGGCTACGGCCGCGACTTCGCCACCGCCCTGGGCAACGGCCACTTCGCACCGATCGCCGAGGCCGGACACTTCCCGCAGATCGAGCAGATCGGCGCGACGCTCGGCGCCATCGGGGACTTCGTCGACACGGTGGTCAAGCCCGACGAGGCGTAGCTCAGCAGGGGTATCGGGAATGAAGTGGCGGTCACAGCATGTTGACCGCCACTGATTCGATCTTCCGGGTCGATCGCTCTGATCCGGTCGTCCTACCCTGGGAGCAGGCAGGCTCATGACATCCACGCCGACCACCATGCGCGCTGTCCGGCTCTCCGGCCCCGGGCCGGTGGAGAACCTGGAGCTGACCACCCTCCCGCTGCCGCCGGAGAAGGACGGCTGGGTGCGGATCCGCGTCGAGGCGTTCGGGCTCAACCGCTCGGAGTTGAAGCTGCGGCTGGGGGTGAGCGTCGGGGTCAGCTTTCCCCGGGTTCCGGGCATCGAGGCCGTCGGTACCGTCGACGCGGCGCCCGCCGGCAGCGGGCTGGTCCCGGGCCAGAAGGTCGTCGCGATGATGGGGGACATGGGTCGTACCTACGACGGCGGATACGCCGAGTACACCTCGGTCCCGCTGTCCCAGGTGATCCCGGTCGACACCGACCTGCCGTGGGAGGTGTTGGGTGCGCTGCCGGAGATGGTGCAGACCGCTTACGGGTCGTTGACCGTCGGCCTGGACATCAAGGCCGGTCAGACCGTGCTGATCCGTGGCGGAACGTCTTCGGTCGGCCTGGCCGCCGCGGCGTTGGCCGGCTGGCGTGGCTGCACGGTGCTGGCCACGACCCGGCGGGCCGACCGGCTGGCGTTCCTGAAGGAGCGCGGCGTCGACCATCCGCTGCTCGACGACGGCGAGGTCGCCGCGGCCGTGCGCGAGCTGTATCCCGACGGCGTCGACGGCGCGCTGGACCTGGTCGGCACGCCGACGCTGCCGGACACGCTGCGCGCGGTGCGGGTGCACGGTACGGCGTGCTTCAGCGGCAGCCTGTCGAATCAGTACACGGTGCGGGACTTCTCCCCGAACGAGTACCTGCCGAGGGGCGTGCGGCTCGCGGGGTACTTCGGCGATGCGGCGGATCTGCCTCAGGACGTGTTCCAGGAGATCCTTGACGCGGTTTCGGCCGGGACGCTGGCGTTTCCGGTGGATCGGGTCTACGAGGGGCTGGAGCAGGTGCGGCAGGCGCATGACGACATGGAGCACGATCGGGCCACCGGCAAGCTGGTCGTGCGCGTTCGGCACTCCACAGACTGACATCATGCTGGCGGTCAAACACAGGTAGGTTCGCGGATACGCGTTCAGTAGCCGTTCCCTAGGTTCGATGTAGTCCGTGATCGCGGGCTGCATCGAAGGGGGAGAGATGACTACTGCGACTGTTCGCCACAGGATCGTGCTGGCCGCTGTGGCGGCCGCCGTGCCGCTCACGATGACGGGCTGCTCGTCGTCGGCCACCGGGGCTTTGGGCGCATCGGGCCAGAGCGCGACCTCGACGGCGGTCGGTACGCCGACCTCCGGCACTGCCGGCGTCGGGGCCACCACCTCGGCCGCTGCGGGGGACGGATCCAGCAGTTCGACGGACGCGGGCGACGACGCCAGCGCCTCGGTGCCCGCCGGTGATGGCACCAGCAGCTCCGCGCCCGCCGGCGACGACGCCAGCACCTCCGCGGCCGGCGACGGCGCGTCCACCTCCGCTCCCGCTCCTGACGGCGGCGCCGGCGACGGCAAGTTCCCGAACGCCTGCTCCCTGATCACCCAGGACCAGGCCACGGCGGCCCTCGGCGAGCCGGTCAAGCCCGGCGGCCTGGTGCCGCTGCAGGGCGGGGGTGGCACGTGCAGCTACGGCGCGACCGACAACAGCCCGCACGACGTCGTCGTCCAGATCGCGGGCTCGGACATCATGAAGCAGGTCCTGAACGGCCAGAAGACCGAGCCCGTCTCAGGCCTCGGTGACGAGGCGTACCTGTACGGGATCGGCAGCGACATCTACAACATCTACGTGCGCAAGGGAACGACCACGATCGACATCAACATCGCCATCAAGGACGGCCACTTCGGCGCCGAGCCCGCCATGCCGTCGCAGCCGGTCGCCGATGCGCTGACCACGCTGGCGAAGACGGTGCTGGGCAAGATCTAGGCAGGAACTAAGTACGGGGACGCCCGAGGCGAACTGTTGGCGGCGGCGCTCATCGGCGCCACCGCCGCGGCCGCGCTACACCCCTGCGACCTGCGTCGGCGCGTGCTCGTCAAGGTGCCCGCTTTGCACGTGACCGCCATGTGCGCCGTGCACGCCGTGCGCAGCATGAGCGCCCCCGGCCTTCTTCCCGGTCCGCAGCTGGGCCCGAAGCCCTGCAGCCGTCAGCATCAGTGCCGCGGCTGAGGCCCACACCCCCAGAACCACCTCGGCGTGCGTCCCGCCGTGCCCCTGGAAGAAGGCCACCGAGCGGATCAGCGTGGCGGCGGCCCCGGCCGGCAGGTCCTGCCCGATCCGTCCCCACGGCGTCGGCAGCAGCTCCGGTGCGCTCGACGCCGCCGACAGCGGGTTGGACAGCAGCATCATGATCGTCCCCGCGACGGCGAATCCGTAGCGGCCGATCAGCGACGCCGTCGCCGTGCCGAACGCGCTGATCGTCAGGATCGGCGCCGCGATCGCAGCCGCCAGCGCGAGGTACGAGCCGGGCAGGAACGCCAGCGCGTGGCCCGCGATCAGGGCCACGGACGCCCCGCCGCCGAGCGCGAACAGCAGCACTCCCAGCGCGCGCTCGCGCAGATGCGGCAGTTTGATCGTCAGCAGCACTCCGCCGATCAGCGAGGACATCACCATCGGCAGCACCATCGAGGTGAACGCCGCGCCGTGCGGGTCCGCCGCCGAGGCCGGGACCACGTCGGTCACTGAGGCCGCGGGGGCGGCGGTGCCGGCGGGGGCTGCGGCGTCGGCCGGTGCCAAATGCGAGCCGACCTCGGTGAGCAGCGTCGCGACCGTGGGGCTGGCCGCCGACGCGATCAGCATGTGCGGGCCCTGATCCGTCACCACCACCGCCCCGTACGCCTCCCGGTCGGTCAGGGCGGCGCGCGCCGCGCTCTCGTCCGCCACCTCGCGCACCGCGAAGGCCCCCGGCGCTGCCGTCGCCAGGCGCTGCTCGATCGCCGCGCGTGCCGGGGCGGGGGCGCTCACCGCCAGCGGCACCTTGTGCGGCGCGCTGTGGACGGTCGGCGCGGTGAACGCGAACACCATCAGCGCCTGGATGCCGATCGCCGCCAGGGCGACCCCGGTGGGACGGGTGAGGTGCCTCATCGGCCGGCCTCCTAAAAAGAACGCTCGTTTTGTTTTAGCGACGGCTCCCATGGTGGTCCGCGCGGCTCCGCGTTGTCAAGAACGAGCGTTCGTTTTAGGTTGTCGGTGTGCCCAAGGTCTCCGAAGAACACGCCGCCGCCCGCCGCGAGCAGATCCTGTCCGCCGCGCAGCGCTGCTTCGCGCGCAAGGGCTTCCACGCCACGTCGATGAACGACGTCTTCGCCGAGGCCGGCCTGTCCGCCGGGGCCGTGTACAGCTACTTCCGGAGCAAGGACGAGATCATCGTCGCGATGTCCGAGCGCGCGGTCCGGATGATCGTCCCCTTCTTCGACGCGGTCCTGGTGGAGGAGCCGACCCCGACCCTGGAGGACGTGACGCGCCGCTTCGTGGTCGAGATCCAGGAACTGGCCGCCGGCCCCGGCTCGGTGGCCCCGCAGGTCTGGGCCGAGGCGACCCACAACCCGGCGCTGGTCCCCGTCGTCACCGCCAACCTGCGGCGCATGCGCGACTTCTGGACCGAGATCGCGCGCCGCGAACACGCCGCCGGGCGCCTCGCGGCGGATGCCGACGTCGAGGCGGTCGGCGTGGTGCTGTTCGCGCTGACGCCGGGGTTCATCTTCGGGCACCTGCTGCTCGGCGACATCAGCCCCGAGACCGTGGAGCGCGGGCTGCGGGACCTGCGCCGGACGTAGACCGGCGCGGTGAACGCCGAGCTTAGGTGGCGGGCCCGGCCAGGCGCGTTGAAGTACGTTTCGATAGCCGCATCTGCGCCGACTGCCGGGCCTTGCTCGACGTTCACGCCGGTGCTGTTGCCGCTGCCAGTAGCGTCGCCGCGGCGGCTCGGGCGTCGGCGCCGGCGTCGGTGTTTCCCTCGATCGTGACCACGACGCTCGCGCCCTCGATCAGCAGGAGGAGGCGCCGGGCCAGCGATGCGGGGTCCTCGACGTTCAGGCTCGAAAGGCGGTCTTCGAGCAGGCCTCGATACCGGTGGAGGTGCGTGCGCGCTATCGCCGCCACTTCGGGGTCGGCGCGGGTGTCGGTGACGCCGTTGACGATCGCGCATCCGTGGTAGCCGGGCTGCGCGAACCACTCGGTGAGGACGTCGAACACGGCCAGGACGCGCTCGGGCCCGGGCGTCGTCGCCGTCGCGGTCGCCGTCTTGCGGTCGAGCCAGGCGTGGATGCGGTCGCTGTGCTCGCTGAGCATCGCCCGGACCAGCTCTGCCTTCGAGGGGAAGTAGCGGTACAGGCTCAGCTTCGAGGCGCCCGCGGCGGCCGCGATCTCGTTGACGCCGACCGCGTGCACGCCGCGTTCGTAGAACAGGGACGTCGCAGTCTCCAGAATCCGTGCGCGGGTCGCGGACGGGTTCGGCAGCACCCCTTTGGCCATCGATCGC
This sequence comes from Catenulispora sp. EB89, assembly GCF_041261445.1. Lineage (NCBI taxonomy): Bacteria > Bacillati > Actinomycetota > Actinomycetes > Catenulisporales > Catenulisporaceae > Catenulispora > Catenulispora sp. EB89. Next base: position 56,634 of record NZ_JBGCCU010000016.1, on the reverse strand, counting down.
ACCTCCTCGCCCTCAGGATACAGACTTGTACTGTCGCGATACCGATCGGTACTGTCGACACGTGGCTCCGACCCGACGACTCTGGCTGGCGGTCCTGTGCGGCTACCTCGCACTCGGCGCGACCCTACAAGAGCTGCCCCCCTTCCTCGCCTCGAAGTTCCACGTCGGCCCCGCCGCGACCGGCCTGGTCGTCGGCGCCGCCTTCGCCGCCACCGCCGCCGGCCGCCCCTTCGCCGGCCGCTGGGGCGACGCCGGCCACTCGCGCGCGGTGGTCGTCGCCGGCGGCCTGCTGGCGGCATCCGCGGGCGCGGGCACAGTCTTCGCCCCGAACATCGCAGCACTCTTACTCTGCCGCCTGGTGATGGGCGCAGGCGAGGCGGCCCTGTTCTCCGGCGCGCTGCCCTGGGTACTCGCCGACGCGCCGCCCGACCAGCGCGGCCGGGTCGCCGGGTGGTTCGGCCTGTCGATGTGGGGCGGCCTGACGCTCGGCCCGGTGCTGGCGGCGGGCATCGGGGAGGTCGCGGACGCCGATGCGGTGTGGTGGACGGTCGCCGTGCTGCCGCTGGTGTCGGTGGCGCTGGCGGCTACAGCGAGAGCAACACCAGCAGCAGTACCAGCTGCGGTGACTGAGCCAGCTAAAGCGACCGCGTCGACCGGGTTGGCGATAGCATCAGCGACTGCCGTGCCAGTGCCTGCTCCGGCAATCGCGCCAGTGACAGCCATCGTGTCGATAGTGCCGACGCAAGCAACCAGGCGGCCGACCGCGCCAGCGGCAGCCCCAAAACCACCGTCCCGCCTCATCCCCTCCGGCGTAGCCCTCCCCGGCGCGATCATCGGCCTGGCCGCCTACGGCTACGGCACGCTCGCGGCCCTCCTCGTCCTCTCGCTCGGCCACTCCGCCGGCCGGGTCGTGGCGCTGCCGGTCTTCGCGTGTGCGTTCCTCGTGGTGCGCGGGTTCGGGAGTCCGCTGGTTGACCGGCACGGGGGTGCGGTTGTCGCGCGGGTCACGTTGGGGGTGCAGGCTGGGGGGCTGATGCTGTTGGCAGCGGCGCCGGGGTTGGGTGTGACGTTGGCCGGTGCCGCGGTTACCGGCGCCGGCCTCGGCCTCATCTATCCTGCGACCGCTGCGATGACGCTTCAGCGGGCGCGGTCGGGGTCGGCGGGGGCGGCGGTGGGGGCCATGACCTCGTTCTGGGATCTCGGGATCCTGGTCGCGGGGCCGCTCGGCGGGTCGGTTGCGGCGGCGGCCGGGTACCACGCCGCGTTCGGCGCGGCCGTGGTGGCGACGGTGATCGCGCTGGTCCTGGCCGTGCGTGCGAGTCTTCAGCCCAGGATGTTGACGGTCAGGGAGTAGTTCTCGGTCCTGCGGGCCTGGCCGAGCAGCAGCAGGCCCAAGCCCTCCAGCCAGCGCGCCATCTTCAGCTCCCCGGTGTCCAGGGGGCGCAGGCCGAGGCTTTCGACGAACTCTGACACCGCCTTCCTGGCGTCGGCGTCGTCGCCGGCGATGAACACGTCGACGGGACGGCCGTGGGCCTCGCCGGCGTCGATCGAGGAGGCGAACAGGGTGTTGAACGCCTTCACGACATGGGCTCCGCCGGGCGCGGCCTCGGCGATCTGCTGCGCCGCCGAGCTGCCGTCCGGCGTCACGAGGTCGGTGAGCGTGGTCCGGTTGAAGGGATTGCAGATGTCGACGAGGACCTTGCCGCGCAACGAATCCCCGTACTCGCCGACGACCTTCAGGGAGCTGTCGTACGGCAGCGCGAGGATCACGATGTCGCCGAGCGGGGGCTGGCCCAGAGTTCCGGTAGTGACGTCGCCGCCAAGACTGGCGGCCAGCGCAGCGGCCTTGGCCGGGTCGCGCCCGATCAGCTCGACGGTGTTCCCGGCGGCGAGGGCGCGGGTGGCGATGCTGCGGGCCATGGTGCCCAGCCCGATCACGCTGACAGTACCCATGATGCGCTTCCCTTCGCGTGCATTGGTTGACTACTCAACCATAGGCAGGCCTTGGTTGAGTAGTCAACCTTTCGCTAGGATGGCCGCGTGACGGCAGAACCGAAGTGGCTCGACACCCGCGAGGAGCACGCCTGGCGGACCTTCCTCCACACGCACCACGAGCTGATGCTCCGTCTCCAGCGGCACATGCTGGCCGACTCCGGCCTGATCCCGGCCGAGTACGAGGTCCTCGTCGTGCTGTCGCAGCACCCTGACGGCGTCATGTCGGCGCAGGAACTCGGCAGCCAGCTGCGGTGGGAGAAGAGCCGGCTGTCGCACCAGGTCCGCCGCATGCAGGACCAGGGGCTGGTCGCCCGCGACCCGAACCCGGCCGACGCGCGCAGCTGCCTGGTGCGCCTGGAACCCAAAGGGCGCCGCACCATCGAGGAGGCGGCGCCCTGGCACGTCCAGCATGTCCGGCAGGACTTCATCGACCTGATCACGCCCGAAGAGCTGGAGACGCTGATCGCGGTCAACGAGCGGGTCCTCGGCCATCTGGCCGGCCGGGCCGGATCCGAGGATCCGTTTCAGGGCAACGGGAAGCAGGCCACCGGGAAGTAGGTTCCCCTCACACCAAAGCCGGGTGGTTCGCCCACCCGACCTTGTAAGGATGCCGAGCCTGCCAGTGCCCGATGACCTCCTCGATCCCCGGCGCGGCGAACGCCTTCGCCAGCGCGTCGGCGTCGGCGACGGCGATCTGCACGACCGCGGTCGCGATCAGCGCCGGGATCTCCTCCTCGCCGGGCACCGGGATGTGGCGCGCGGCGGCGAAGGACTGGACGACACCGGTCTCGCGCAGCACGCGTTCGATGTCCGCGAGGTATCGATCGAGTTCGGTGTCGGGTAGCGGGTCGGTGAACGAGACAATCATCGTGTGGTAGATCATGCACCGATTCTCGGCAGCGCGGGGCGCCGGTGTCCAAGACCCGTTCGATCTTCAGCGATAACCTGGAGGCATGAGTGATCTGGAGACCCGCGAGCTGGAGTACTTCCTGGCGGTCGCCGACGAGCTGCACTTCGGGCGGGCCGCCGTCCGGCTCTCGATCGCGCAGCCCGCGCTGTCGAAGGCCATCCGCCGGATCGAGCACCGGCTCGGCGTGCCGTTGTTCGTCCGCTCCAGCCGCCACGTCGAGCTGACGCCGGCCGGCAAGGCGTTGCAGGAGCACGGCCGGCACGCGCTCAACGCGGTCAGCGCCGCGGTCCGCCACGCGCAGAGCGCCGGCGGCGTGCAGACGCACCTGCGGCTCGTCCTCAAGCCCGGCGGCGACGGCGGCCTGCTCTCCGACATTCTCGCCGCCTACGCCGAGCAGCCCGACGCCCGGCACGTGGACATCCTGTTCAGCGGCCCCGCCGATCGCGCCGACTTCCTCCTCGACGGCCGCGCCGACGTCGGCCTGCTCTACGCGCCCTTCGACCCGCTGAACGGCCTGGCCCACGAGCGGCTGTACACCGAGGACCGCGTCGTCATCATCCCGGCCGGGCATCGGCTGGCGAAGCGCGAGTCGGTGCGGATGGCCGACCTCGAAGGCGAGAAACGGCCGCTGTGGAAAGGCGTTCCGCAGGACGGGAGCACCGGGATCATCCTGGGCACCGGCACGACCAGCGCGACCGGTGGCACCCGAGACAGCGGGGGCAGCAGGAGCAGCGCCAGCGCCGGAAGCGCCGGAAGCGAAGTCATCGACGTCGTCCAGATGCTCCACATGATCGCCGCGGCCGGCGTCATCGAAGTCCTCCCGCGCTCGCTCGTCTCATCCCTGCCGCCCGGCGTGGTCTGCGTCCCGGTTCTCGACGCGCCGCCGAGCCACATCGTGCTGGCGTGGAACGACCACGACCGGCGGCCCTCGGTCGCCGCGTTCGTGACCGCCGCGCTCAAAGCGGCGCGGTGAAGGCCGCCGCGAGCTGATCGAGCAGAAGCACGGCGGACGGATGCGGGTCCCGCCGCGGCGTCAGCGCGTAGATCCCGCGCGTCGGAGGATCGGCGAGAGCCAGCACCCTGACATCCGGCCGCAGGGCGCTCACCAGCACGCCGGGTATCAGCGCGATCGCGTGCCCGGTCGCGACGAGGGCGGTCTTCCCCAGCAAACTGGCCGCGTTCAGGTCGATCCGGGCACTGACGCCGGCGCGCGCGGCGTGCCGCCGCAGCAGCTCGGCCGAGCCGTCGTTGTCCTCGGCCCACGTCTGGTCGGCCAACTCCCGGATGTCCACGCGGTCGCGCGCGGCCAGCCGATGGCCCGGCGGGACCAGGACGACCATCTCGTCGATCCCGAGCAGCCGTCGGTCCAGGCGCGCGTCGTCCGGAAGCCCGGGCGGTGCGTCGGTGACGACACCGACGTCGAGCTCGCCGGCGATCACGCGCTCGTGCAGCTTCGGGGTCAGCGCGGGCAGCAGGCTCCAGGTCAGCGGCCCGGCGCTGTCCAGCAGGCGGCGGATCGCGGCCGGAACGATCCCCGCAGCAAGCGACGGCGTAGCACCGACCCGCAGCGGCCGCCCCGGCGCACCGTCGCCGGCCTCGCGCGCGGCCCGGATGGCGCGATCGGCCTCGTTCAGCACCGCCTGGGCGTGGTGGCGGAACACCTCGCCGGCCGGCGACGGCCGGACGCCGCGCGCGTGCCGCTCGACCAACGCCACGCCGACCTCGTGCTCCAGCGCGGCGATCTGCCGGGACACGCCCGACTGCGTGTAGCCGAGCTCGGCCGCCGCCGCCGAGAGCGAGCCGAGTCGGCAGACTGTCAGGAACGTCCGCCACGGAGTCAGCGCCATCTCTCCAGCATGCCGCACGATATGCGGATCACGCATAGCCAGTCTGCGAAACCTGCGCTTGTCGCAGATCTGGCGATGCAGCACGCTCGGCATATGAAGACACCGCACACCACCGCCGTCCTCGGACTGGGCCACCTGGGCTCCGCGATCGCGACCCGACTCACCGGCCAGGACCAGCACGTGATCGGCTGGACGCGCTCCGGACGTCCGGTAGCGGGCCTGGAGACCACCGCCGACCTGAAGGAGGCGGTAGAGAAGGCCGACGTCGTCCTGTTGTGCCTGTTCGACGGACCGGCCTGTCGGCAAGTACTCGACCAGATCGGCGGATCGTTGCGGACAGCCGCCGTGGTGCTCAACACCAGCACCATCGCTCCCGGGGAGGCGGCCGAGTTCGCGCGGCGGTTCGGCCCGGACTACGTCCACGCGCCGGTGCTGGGGTCGGTGGGGGCCGTGGCGGCCGGGGCCGTGAAGATCCTGGCCGCCGGCGATGCGGGGGCCTTCGACAAGGTCCAGCCGGTCCTGGAAGCGCTCGGCGACGTGGTGCGCGTCGACGACGCGGCCACCTCGGCGGCGCTGAAGCTGATCGCCAACGCCAGCCTCGCCGGTGCGGTTCTCACCCTCCGCGACGCGCTCCAACAGGCCGAGGCGCTGGGCCTGTCGCGGGAGCAGGCTTTGGACGTGCTCGAACTCGGCCAGCTCGGCGGGCTCGTCGCGCGCAAGCGGAGCTTTCTGACCGAGCCGCCCACGACGTCGCCGACGGCCGGTGCGGAGTTCACGATCGGCGCGCTGGCCAAGGACATGGCAGTGCTGGCCGCCGCATCGGGTACGCCGCTGCTGACGGCCGCCGAGCTTGCCGATGCCGCCGCAGCTTCCGAGGCCGACATCATCGTCGCCGCGACAGCTCCCGCTGTAGACGAGGCGGTTCTCGAACCACTCCACGCCTACATCAGCGGCCACGCGACCGGCAACCCGGCGTACTTCCGCAAGGCGTTCCTCCCCAGCGCGCACGTGGAGGGAATCCGAGGCGGGGCCTTCGTTTCCTGGCCGCTGGAGAAGTACTGCTCTCTGTTCACCGGTGAGCCGGCCGAGGACGAGGCGACGCGGACGCGTCGTATCGACAGCGTCCGCGTCCACGGGACTGTGGCCTCGGCGAGTATGACGCTGCACCACGGCGCCGACACCTTCACGGACATCTTTCTGCTGGTGCGGGCCGATGACGGATGGCGGATCGCCAACAAGGCCTACCACCGGCACAGTTAGAGACCGTGGGCCACCGAATCAGAACGCGTTGATCCCCGTGAGCTCCGCCGACAGATCCCACAGCCGCGACGCGGCCTTCGCGTCGGCTCCCCACGGGTTCAGCCCGGTGCGGATCGCGTTCGGATCCTCCGGATCGACGATCGGCGCGACCTCGCAGTCCTCCAGGTAGACGCCGCCCATGCCGTCCAGCGCCGGCGAGGTCACGGCCCATGCCGCCGTCGCCGCGCCGGCCTCCACCGACTTCCACGTGATGAGCGAGTTGCCCTCGTTGTCGATCCAGCCGAGCGCGAGCTGGTCCTCGGGCACGACGTGCCGTTGCAGGTTCGTGCGGATGCCGCCGGGGTTGAGCGAGAACGCCCGCACCCCGGACGCCTCGGCGAGCAGGTCCAGGTGCAGCGCGAACAGGATGTTCGCGGTCTTCGACTGCCCGTAGGCCTGCCAGCGGTCGTACTCCTTCTCGAACTGCAGGTCCTCCCAGCGGATGTCGGAGAACTTGTGGCCGCGCGAGGAGAACGCCGCGACCCGGGCTCCGCCGCCGGCGGCCAGGGCCGGCCACAGCAGGTTCGTCAGGGCGAAGTGGCCGAGGTGGTTGGTCGCGAACTGGAGCTCCCAGCCGGGGCCGACGCGGGTGAGCGGCGGCGCCATCACGCCCGCGCAGTTGATCAGGTAGTCGATGCCGCGGCCGCTGTCCAGGAAGCGGGACGCGAACGCCCGCACCGAGTCCAGGTCCGACAGGTCGAGCTGGTCCACCTCGACGCGCCCGGCGTCGGACCCGGCCCCGGTCCCGACAGCGATCCCGGCTCCGGCCAGGGCCGCGCGCGCCTCGTCGGGGCGGCGCGCCGGGACGAGCACGGTCGCGCCGGCCGCGGACAGGGCCCTGACATCCTCCAGGCCCAGCCCCGAGCCGCCGCCGGTGACGACGGCGAACCGGCCGGTCAGGTCGAGTCCGGCCAACACCTCGCTGGTCGTGCTGGCAGCACCGAATCCGCTGCCGATCGGCTGTTGCGTACTGGTCATGATCCCGAGCCTAGGTAGCACGGGAGGGGTCAGCCAGGCCCTGTCAGACCCTGCCTGCCAGGGCCTGGTTCCGTCGCGGGCCGCGAGCCGGCCGGTCCCGTCGCGGCCGACCTGCCGCTCAACGGCCGGGCCGGGCCGGGCGGGGCCGGCTCGCGGCCCGTTCAGCGGCCGGCGACCCGCTCGACGATCTCCCGACCGAACCCGAACCCCGTCGTCATCCCCACCCCGGCCGTCACCGCCGCGACATGCACGCCCGCGGCCGGCGTCGCGGCCAGGAACGGCTCCGGCGCCGAGGCGTAGACCCCGCGCCAGCGCTCGCGCACCGTCAACCGCTCCACGCCGAGCAGCTTCGCCGTCTCGCGCAGCACGGCCGCGTCGAGTTCCTCGTCCTCGAACGGAAGCAGCGTCGTGGCGTAGCTGTGGGTGTCGCCGATGGTCAGCGTCCCGTCGGGGCGCTGCGTGAACATCAGGTTCAGGCCGATGCCGACCAGCTCGGGCGTCTCACGGGTGAGCCGGTCGCGCAGCGCCGGCAGCGCGGGGCATTCGGCGAAGCCGCCGTAGCGCAGCATCGAGAAACCGGTCTGCACCGCGGGTTCGACGGCGCGGCCGGTGGGGTTGTCGACGCGCAGCATCCGCAGCGCGCAGCGCTGGACCCCGTGCTCGGCGGCCAGGCCGGGGAAGTGGCGGTCGACGTCGTGGCCGGTCGCCACGATGATCTGCTCGGCACGCAGCACGCCCCGACTGGTCGCGACCTTCCCGGGCGCGATCTCGTGCGCGGTCGTGGACCAGTGGAACCGGACCCCGCGCCCGGCGAGGTATTCGGCGATCTTCGGCACGCTCTCGCGCGGATCCACGCGCAGGTCCTCGGGCAGCCACGCGCCGCCGACGACGCCGGGGCCGAACGAGGCGTGCTCGGCGACCTCGGCGGGGGTCAGCATCCGGGCCTCGTCGGCGCGCAGACCGGCGAACTCCTCCAGCACGGCGAGTTCGTCCTCGGCGCGCGCGACCATCAGGGTTCCGGTGCGCTGCGCCCAGAACTTGGCCTCCTCGGCGAGGCGGAGCCAGGTCGTGCGGGCTATGCGTCCGTACTCCAGCGCCTTGCCGGACTGTGCCGTCGCGCAGGCGTGGCCGAAGTTGCGGATGGAGGCGCCGGTGGCCTGGGCGTCGCGTTCGACGACGATCACCGACAGCCCGCGCTCGGCGGCCTCGTAGGCACACGCCAGCCCGACGATGCCGGCCCCGATGACAAGGATGTCCGCTGATCCCGGATCGGGGTTCGTCATATGGCTACCGTCCCTCGGCGTGTCGCTGATCATCTGCATCGGCAAGCTAGGCGCGGCGGCGCCGACAAGCTGGAACGCCATCCGAACGCCACGTTAACGGCGGCTGTCCAAACGGGACAGCCATCTTGCTGATTCACGTGGTTTCGCGGATACGCGCGCATGCCCGACCTCCGTAACGTCGTGCTCGGTCAAACGGGACGTATACGAGGGGAATCCGATGCGCAAGGCAATCCTGCCCGGGGTGGGCGTCGTCGTCATGGCGGCGGCGTTGGCGGGCTGCGGTTCGAGCGGCAAGTCGACGGGGGTCGGCTTGCCCGCGCCGCTCGGAGGTCGTACGTCCCAGGAGGCGGGGGCCGCCAGCGGGGGACCCCTCGGCGGCGCTGCTGCCAGCAGCAGCGCCGCCGGGCCGTGTCAGAAGCAGTTCGTGGTCTCGTTCTGCGAGAAGATCGACATCACCGGCGCGGTGACCGTCAGCGGCACCGCGTCGGCGATCCCGGAGTTCGACCAGGACGCCGCCGGGCTGAAGCAGACCTGCGCCACCTGGCCGACGTACCAGCCGCAGAACACTGACGACCACAGGCTGGCGCTTCCCACCGACCCGGTGGGCGGCCACAAGCTGCAGATGATCTGGCAGTTCCCCGCGGGGGTGGGAACCACGGACATCTCCAAATATGCGGGAACCAACGGAATCAACGTCGATAATGCCGGCTTCCAGGATGTCGCCGTGGACGTCAACAACGCCACCGCGAGCACTGGTTCCGTGCAGGTTAACCCCGATGGCTCAGGGTCGTTGAGCTTCAAGGACTTGACGGGAGACACCGGGAAAATCTCCGGCACCGTCACCTGGACCTGCGTCGACAGCCAATAGCTGGCGACGCCTCCGCGCGGGCCGGCCGCTTCGGGCGCGGCCGGCCCGCACCCATTGACAAGGGCGGGTTTCTCCCGGCCGTGACGACATCTTTATTTCCGGGCATTCCGGCGCGTCCCGCTGACATAATCCAGGCGTGGAACGTCGCAATGACGTCGGGACGGCGTCCACGGTCCATGGCCGCATCGCCGAGCTGCGCACCATCGCGCAACTCGTTGCGAGCCCGGCCGCCGGCCTACGCGCCGTCCTCGTCGTCGGAGAGCCCGGAATCGGAAAGTCGACGCTGCTCGAAGCAGGCGTCGGCCTGGCACATGAGAACAGTCTCCTGACGCTCACCATGCGCGGCAGCCTGGCCGGCGGTCAGCGTTCGTTCGGAGGGTTGGTGGACCTGCTGCGGCCGTTGGCCGAGGAGGACTTCGCGGGCCTGCCCGAGCCTCAGCGGTTCGCGTTGAACGTCGCCCTCGGGCGGACTCCGGCCGAAGCCCAGGCCGGAGCGGTCGGGCCGCGCGAGATCGCGGCCGGGCTGCTCGCCGTCCTGCGCCGGCTGGGACCTGCGCTGATCGTCGTGGACGACCTGCCCTGGCTCGACCTGGCGACCCTCGACGCGCTCCGCTTCGCGCTGCGCCGGATCGGCGAGGGCCGGCTGCGGATCCTGGCTTCGCGGCGGACGTCGGGGGCGATCGAGGAACCCGCCTCCTACAAGGCCGCCGACGATGTCCTGCCGGCCGGAACCTTCCAGACCCTGGCGCTCGGTCCGGTCGATCGCACGACGATCAAGGACCTGCTCCTGGAGCGGCACCAGTTGCAGCTGCCGGTGGCGGTGCTGTCCGGCGTGGTCAAGCAGACCGGCGGCAATCCCTTCTGGGCGCTGGAGATCGGCGCCGCGCTGGCCCAGACCCCCGAGCTCGACGGCTACCTGCCGATCCCGCCGACGCTGTCGTCGCTGGTCGCCAACCGGTTGGCGAAGCTGCCGGCCGAGGTGGTGGAGGCGCTGCTGGTGGTCGCGGCGCTGCCGCAGCCGACGCCGGCGCTGGCCGTGCGGGCACTGCAGGCGGAGGTCGCGCGGCCCGAGGCGGCGATCGACGACGCCGTCGCCTCCGGCGTGGTCACCGCCGAGGGCAGCCACCTGCGCCCCGCGCATCCGCTGCTCGGTTCCGCCGCGTTGGACGGCCTCACCGCGGAGCGGCGCCGGAGCCTGTATCGCCGGCTCGCCGAGACCGTCACCGATCCCGAGCAGCGGGCCCGGCATCTGGTCCGGGCGGTCGAGACCGGCCCCGATTCCGAGACGGCCGCGGCGGTCGACGCCGGGGTCGCCGTTGCCGAGGGACGCGGCGCGCTCGCCTCGGCGGCCGAACTCGCCGAACTGGCGGTCGGTTTCACCGCGCCGGAGGACCACGACGATCTGCGCCGTCGCCGCCTGGCCGCCGCCCGGCTGACCCACCGCATCGGGGACATGGCCCGCGCGGTCCGGCTGGCCCGCGATGTGAGCGACGGCGCCGACGTCGACACCACCCGCAGGGCCCTGGCGCTGCTGGTCGAGGCGACGTACTGGACCGAGGGACGCCAGGCCGCGCAGGCCGTGCTGCGTCCGCACCTGACCGGCCCGGCCGCCGACGAACACCTGCGCGCCGTCGCGCTCTCCCTCGCCGCGGACTACGGCGACGGCCTGGACACGCCGCGCCCGGAGCTGGTGCGGCTGGCGCTTGCGTCCTTCGACCGGGTCGGCGCGGACGCCGACGCGGTCGCGCTCTGCTCGGCCCTGCGCTACGAGGTCGGCGTCAGCCTGGACTCCGGGCAGGGGATCCCGGAGCAGGTCGTGGTCCGCATCGCCTCGTTACAGGGGCGCGCGGCGAACCAGGCCAGCTGGGCCCGGCTCTCAGTGGTGCTCGGCTTCTGGCGCAAGGCCGTCGACGACCTGGACGGCTCCCGCGACGCGCTGAACGCCGCGATCGCGCAGGCCCAGGCCGAAGGCGACGACGCCGTGCTGCCGACGCTGTTCAGCCACCTGGCGATCACCGAGTGCTGGGCCGGCGATCTGACCGCGGGCCGGCGGGCCGTCGCCGACGGCCTGCGGCTGACCGCGCCCGGCGGCGTCGCCCCGCTGACCATCTACGCCGCCGACGGCATGCTGCGCGTCCTCACCGGCGACCTCGACGGGGCCCGGGCCCTGATCGCGGAGCAGCGCGCCGGCGGCCGGGAGACGATCCAGCCGCAGGGCGACATCTTCTACGAGCACGTGCTCGGCCTGGCCGCACTGCTCGACGGGGATCCCGAGGACGCCCGGACGCGGCTGCTGCACGCCTACCGCCTGGCGCAGGACGCTGACATCCTCGAACCGGGGCGGCGGCAGCGGCTGGAGCCCGACCTCGGACAGGCCCTGGTCGCCACCGGACACCTCGACGCCGCCGTCGAACTGGCCGCCGAGCAGCGCGAACTCGGCGAGCGGATGCTGCGGCCGACGCTCATCGGCATCGCCCACCGCCTGGACGGATCGGTGCTCGCCGCCCGCGACGACCTCGACGGCGCGATCACCGCGCTGCGGCAGGCGGTGGCCGCGCACGAGCAGTCGCCGCTGCGTCTCGAACTCGGTCGCAGCCTGCTGGCCCTCGGGGACGCCTACCGCCGGCGGCGGGCCAAATCCGAGGCGCAGCCGGTGCTCCAGGCCGCCGTCGAGCTGTTCACCACCGCCGGCGCGGCTCCGTTCGCCGCGCAGGCCCAGGCCGAGCTCGACCGCGTCCAGCGCTCGCGCACCGGCGACGTCCTCACCGCCACCGAGACCACGGTGGCCGAACTGGTCGCCGGCGGCCTGAGCAACCGCGAGGTCGCCGAGCAGCTGGTGACCAGTGTGCGCACGGTCGAGGGTCACCTCGGCTCGATCTATCGCAAGCTCGGTGTGCGCTCGCGCACCGAGCTCGCCCGTCGGCTCGCTCCGGGCCGGACCTGATATCGCCAGTGCAGCCACCGCAAGAAATGACAGTGCACACCATGAACCGACCGAGCATCGCCCAGCCCGAGACGTCGCAGCCCGAGATACCGCGGTCCGATGTTCCGCAGCCTCAGACCCCGCAGGCTCAGACTCCGCAGGCTCAGACTCCGCAGACACCGCAGCCCCAGACATCGCGGTCCGAGACACAGCGGTCGGAGATCCCGGGGCACGAGATGCCGCAGACCGCCGTCACGGCGCCGCAGATGGTGATCTCGCGGCCCGCCGAGCTGGCCGCCGTGCGCGAGCTGATCGCCGACCCGGCCGACCGTCCCCGCGCCCTGGTGCTGACCGGCGAGGCCGGGATCGGCAAGTCCACGGTCTGGTCCGCCGGCGTCGAGCTGGCGCGCGAAGCCGGATGGCGCGTGCTGTCCGCGCGCGGCGACCAGACCGAGACCGGGCTCTCCTTCGCCGGCCTCACCGACCTGCTCGATCCGGTGCTCGACGAGGTGCTGGACCGGCTGCCGGCCGCGCAGCGGATCGCGTTGGAGGTCGCGATGGTCCGGCGGCTGCCCGACGGCAGCCGGCTCGGTCCGAACGAGATCGGGAACGCCGTCGCGGCCGCGATCCGGGAGCTGTCCCGGGACCGGCCGCTGCTGGTGGCGATCGACGACCTGCCGTGGATCGACGGCGCGACCGTCGCAGCGTTCGAATACGCGCTGTCCCGCCTGGGCGGCGAGAGTCTGCGCGTGCTCGCCACCCGGCGCACGGCCAGCACCCTGGCCGCCGCGCCGCCCGCGCCGGAGCTGCTGCCGGCCGACGACGTCCGCTCGGTGCCGGTCGCGGCGATCGACGTCACCGCCGCCGACGACCTGCTCGCCGGCCGGCTGGAGCTGCGGCTGCCCGCGGCCACGCTGCGCGGACTGGTCGAGCACAGCGGCGGGAATCCGTTCTGGATCCTCGAGTTCGGCGCGGCCCTGCGGCGTGGCGACGGCGACCGGGCCGAGCTGCCGATCCCGACCGCGCTCACCGACCTGGTGCGCGAACGCCTCGGCAGCCTGCCGCCGGATGCCCGGCAGGCTCTGGTCGTCACCGCGGCGCTGCCCCAGCCGAGCCCGGCGCTGGTCATCCGCGCGCTGTCGAAGCAGACTGACGACCCGATCGCCGCAGTGGAGCGCGCGGTGGCGGACGGCGTGCTGACCGTCTCGGAGTCGCAGCGGCTGCGGCCGGCGCATCCGCTGCTCGGCGCGGCGGCGCTGGACGCGCTGCTGCCGTTGGCCCGCGCCGGATTGCACCGGCGGCTGGCCGAACTCGTCGACGATCCGGAGCAGCGGGCCCGGCACGTCATGCTCGCCGCCGGGGAACCGCCGGACGCCGAGACGGCCGATCGGCTCGCGGCCGGCGCCGAGGCGGCACGCGGCCGGGGTGCGGTGTCGGGTGCGATCGAGCTCGCCGATCTGGCGATCCGGTTCACGCCGCCGGACCTTGTCAGCGTTCTGGCACAGCGGCTGGTCGACACCGCCGAGCTGTACTACATGCGCGGCGACACCGAGAAGGCCCGCGAACTGGCGGCCACCGCCTGGGCCGCGTCTTCCGCCGAACCGTCGGTGCGCCGGCGTGCCATGGCGTTGTTCACCCACACGTCGCTCTACACGCAGGGTGCGGCAGCCGCGCAGAAGGTGGTCGACGAGGCACTGGCCGAGACGGCCGACGACCCGTGGCTGCGCTCGCTCGCGCTGGCCTTCGCGGCCGACTTCAACGTCGCCAGCGACCCGCCGCACGCCCGGCGCTCGGCGGTCGAGGCGATCGAGATCTGCGACCGGCTCGGCGCCGAGGCCGACCCGACCGCACTGTCCACGGCGCTGCTGGCACTGGTCGAGATCGACATGTTCGACGGTCGCGGCCTGGACCGGTCTCTGGTCGAGCGGGCCGGGGCGGCGCAGGCCGACCGGCGCTGGATCCCGTTCATCGAGCGGGCCGAGGTGCGGTTCGGGCTCAGCGTGAAGTACGTGGACGACCTCGACACCTCGCGCGCGGTGCTGACCCGGATGGTGCAGACGGCGCAGGACATGGGGGAGACCTCTGCGACGCTCGTCCTGCAGGCGCACCTCGCGTACACCGAGGTGCAGGCCGGCCGGCCCGGAGCGGCGCGGGCGGCTCTGACGGCCTTCGAGGACGCGGCGCGGGAAGCCGGACCGGGCATCGGCGAACCGGCCTCGCTCACCGTCGCGCGCGCGTTGCTGGGCATCATGGACGGCGACCTGGACGGGGCCGAGGCGACCCTGCGCGCCGCGCTGGAGCGGCTGCCGCCGATCCCGCTGGTCCGGGTGATCATGGACACGCCGCTGGCCACGATCGCGCTGCTGCGCGGGGACGTCGGGCAGGCGATCACGCTGCTCGACGGGGTGCTGGAGCAGGCACGAGCGGTGTACGTGCACGAGCCCGCGGCGCGCGGACGTCCCGAGGGCGACCTCGGACAGGCGCTGGTCACGGCCGGGCGGCTGGCCGAGGCCGAGGCGGTGGCGAGCGAGCTGGCCGAGATCGGCGAGCGGCTGGGGCGTCCGACGCTGAGCGGGATCGCCTTGCGGGTGCGGGGAATGATCGCCGCGGCGCAGGGGGAGTTGGACGAGGCGGCGGAGCTGCTGACGCGCGCGGTGCAGGCGCACGAGGCGTCGCCGATGCCGATCGAGCGCGGGCGGAGCCTGCTGGCGCTCGGGCAGGTGCAGCGGCGGCGCAAGGCGAAGACGGAGGCGCGGCAGGCGTTGCAGGACGCGCTGGACTGCTTCGACGCGCACGGGCACCGGCCGTTCGCGCAGCTCGCGGAGGCGGAGCTGGCGCGCGGGCAGCGGGCCGGGGCCGGCTCGGTGCTGACGGCGTCCGAGCAGCGGGTCGCGGACCTGGTGGCCGGCGGGTACACGAACCGGGAGGTCGCGGCGCGGTTGTCGATGAGCGTGCGGACGGTCGAGAGCCATGTGGCCTCGGTGTTCCGCAAGCTCGGGGTGCGGTCGCGGACGGAGTTGGCGGGGCGGTTCCCTCAGTAGGGACGGGATACGCGTAGTTCCACGGGTTAAATGAGACATCGAAGTCCCTAGCGTCGGGCGTGTTCGTTCGACGCTAGGGGAGATGTCATGCCGATCAGGCGAAAGATCGCGGTCGCGGTCGCTGTTCCGTTGCTGCCGCTGGGTTTGGCGGCGTGTTCCACCGGTGGGACGTCGGTGAGCGGGACTGCTTTCGGGGCGGGGGCCGGGCGGGGTTCGGTGTCGGTTTCGGCGCCAAGTGGTGGGGCGGTTTCGAGTTCGGTATCGAGTTCGGCTGCGGGGGCGGCCGGGGCCACGACGCCGTCTGCGACCTCGGTGCCGAGCGGCGATCCGAGCAGTGCGGATGCGGGCTCGGGATCGGGCGGGGATACCAGCGCGAGCGCCGGCACCAGCGCCTCGACGGCCGACGGCGACGGGGCATCGTCAGCGGATTCGAGCGCACCGCCCGCCTCCGGCGACGGCTACTGCGCGGTGCTCAACGATTTCGAGACCGAGCTGACCCAGATCGACAACACCCCGGCGAGCGTGGCCAAGCTCAAGACCACCATGGAGCAGATGAAGCAGGCCACGCCGCCGGAGATCGCGCCGGACGTGACGGAGGCCGCCACGGTCGTCGGCCAGATCGCCGACGGCGGCGACGCCCAGACCCAGACGCAGGATCCGGCCTTCCTCACCGCCGTCGGCAACATCAGCACGTGGCAGTCCGCGCACTGCGCACTCGACTCGCAATGACCATCACCGTGCGGTCCGAAGGCAATCCGCCGCCGTCGGCCCGCCACTTCACCACGATCGGGATCGGAGGCGACGGACTGTGGACGGGGTAGAGGGAGGAGAGGGCGCCGATGGCGAGGCGCCGGGGCCGCACACGACCGCGTGGCTCGGCAGCGTCCCGGACGACTGGCAGCCGCCGGAACCCCCGACCGCCACCCTCATCCCGCCGCAACCGGCCGTGCCCGCGCAGACCTGGACGCACGCCTTCACCAACAGCACGATCCTCAACCCCGACGGCACCAGCAGCACGCACTACCCCGACGGAACGCAGGACGTCCGCGCCCCCGACGGAAGCTGCTGGCGCCTGGCCCCCTCCGGCGCGGTCGTGCACGCCTGGCAGGAACCCCCGGTCCCGCAATGGCACCCGGCGGAACCGACCGCCGCCGCCCAACCGGGCGGCGGCACCGTGGTCTACCACCCCGACGGCAGCAAGGAGCTGTGGTACGGAACGACGCGCCTCGCCCGCTTTGCGCCGAACGGCATGCCGGTGGAGTGAGGGGAAAGCCGGCTTGCGACGGGAGCAGGGGCCCGCCGCAAGCCGGCTCAAGCTTGGCGCCGTGCCGGGGATCCAACTGCGGTGGCCAGTCAGCGCTGCGGAATGACTCAGCTGATCGCCTGGCCCGCGGATCTGCGCGCGCCGCACGAGATCGGTGGCGCCGGCGGGCTTGCCGAGCCTCAGCCCTGCTGCACTTCAAACCTGGGCCGCCCGGCAAATCCGACTGCCCGGCAACCCCGGCTGCCCAGCAACCCTGACTGCTCGGCAAATCCGAGTGCCCGGCGACCCTGGCTGCGCGGCAAGCCTGGCTGCTCGGCAACCCTGACTGCCCGGCAAATCCGACTGCCCGGCAACCCCAGTTGTTTCGCTGCGAGCCGCCCCGGCAAGCCTGGCTGCTTCGTGGCGAGCCGCCCGGCAACCCGGCTGTTTCGCTGCGAGCCGCCCGGCAAACCTGGCTATTGTGCCGTAGCTGCCTGGCCGCCGGGTGTCCCTCAGCCCTCAGTCCCTCAGTCCGCCAGCCGCGCCGGGAACCCCCCGGTCGCCACCGGCCCCCACCGCCGCGGCGTGACCCGGATGATCGACTTCCCCTGCTTCACCATCGCCTCGCGGTACTCGTCCCAGTCGGGGTGCTCGCCGGAGATGTTCCGGTAGTACTCGACCAGCGGCTCGACGGAGTCCGGCAGGTCCAGGACCTCCGCGTCGCCGTCGATCTGCACCCACGGGCCGTTCCACTCGTCCGACAGCACGACCACGCTCACCGCGGCCTCGCGGCGGGCGTTGGTGGTCTTCGCGCGCTCCGGGTAGGTGGACATGACCAGGCGGCCCGAGTCGTCGACGCCGCATGTCAGTGGCGAGGCCTGCGGCGAGCCGTCGGCGCGCCGGGTGATCAGCAGGGCGCGGTGCCGGGGTCGGACGAACTCCAGCAGTGCGTCGAGGTCGACGGAGGTGTTGGTGGCGATGGTGCGGGGCATGTCAGAGTCCGCCTTAGGTAGGGACAGGCCGGGTTGGGTGGAGCCGGACGACGTCGGCCGTTGACGAGCTTACTGAAAGCTGCACCCGGGATTCGGTGCGTCCTCCGACAGGGGGCTCCCGGCCGGGTCCACATACAGCACGTCCAACACCACCGGCGTCGTTCCCAGATTCCGCCCGATGTGCACGTTGTCCGCACCGCTCGGCTCCGTGAACGACGTGTTGTCGCTGTACACCTCGGTCGTCGTGCAGTCCGCGTCGTTGTGCGTCAACGTGCCCTTCTCGACGTAGGCGTACAGCGTCCCGTCGTGCCAGTGCCACCCCGTGCTCCCGCCGGGCTCGATCGTGATCTGCCGCCGGATGTAGTCCGTCCCGAGGAACGTCGACTTGCTGATGATCGTGCCCGACACCCCCGACGGCGCCGTGGCGCTGGCCACGCCCGGCGTGAGCACCGTGGTCGCCGTGGTCGCGGTGACGGCCCCGGCGATCGCGAACCGACGGTAGATGCCCGGCATGGTCAGCTCCTTGCGTGAGTCCTGGTTTGGCTGGTTTTGCCCAGGCTACCCACCACCAGCGCCAGTACCGCCAACGCCGCGCCGAAGCTGCACACAGCGCCCCATCCGTAGGCGCTGTAAAGGCTCGTCGCCGCGATCGCCCCGCCGCCGACGCCGATCGAGTAGTAGACCATGTAGCCGCCGATGACGCGGCTGGTCGCCTCGGGGTTGCCGGCGACGATCAGGTGCTGGTTGGTCACGTGCAGGGCCTGGCCGGCGAAGTCCAGCACGACGATGCCGACGGTCAGCAGGACCAGCGAGAACGGCGCCGTGCGGATCGCGGCCCAGGACAGCACGAGCAGCACCAGCATGACGGTGGTGACCGTCGACGCGCGGCCGCGGTCGGCGAGCCGCCCGGCGCCGTTCGCACTGAGTGCTCCCGCGGCGCCGACGATGCCGAACAAGCCGATCTGCGACGTCGACAGGTGCCACGGGGCCGCGGACAGCGGCAGCGCCACGGAGCCCCACAGCACGCCGAAGCACCCGAACTGGAACAGCGCCAGCAGGCTCCTGGTGCGGAAGACGCGGTCGTGCCTGGTGAGCATGAACACCGAGGAGATCAGCCGGAGGTAGGGGACGGCCGCCCGCTTCGCCGGCCGGCGGGGGAGCAGCCGGTTCAGCGCCGCGGCCGTCGCGGCCATCAGCACGGCCGGCAGCAGGAATGCCGCGCGCCAGCCGAAGGACTCGGCGACGGCTCCGGAAACCGTGCGTGCCAACAGGATTCCGAGCACGACGCCGCTGGTCACCACGCCGATCACGCGGCCGCGCTGGTCCGGCGCGCTCTGCGCCGCGGCGTAGGCGGTGATGACCTGGACCACCGTCGAGGCCACCCCCACGACCGCGCAGGCGGCGAAGAACGCCGCCGGTCCGCCGGCCAGGCCGGCGGCGGTCAGCCCGGCGCCGGCGGTGAGTGTCATCCAGCTGATCAGCCGCCGCGGATCCACCAGGTCGCCGAGCGGCACCAGCAGGATCAGGCCGAGCAGGTATCCCAGCTGCGTGATGGCGGTGGTCAGGCCCAGGTTCCCGGCGCTCACGTGCAGGGCGGCGCCGATCTGGTCGAGCAGCGGCTGTGCGTAATAGATGTTCGCGACCGACAGTCCGGCGGCTGTGGCCAGGAGCAGGGCGAAGCCCATTCCGTACCCCCCAAGGTGGTAGTGGATCGAAACCACCCTAGGGAAACTGGTTTTGTTTCGCAACCACAAAGGGAGAGGGGTATCAGGCCCCTGGCAACCACAGCGCTGCTCCTGCCGATACCGCGACCAGCACAGCGGCGGCGTCCATGGTCGTGACGATCCCGATCTGCTGCCCCAGCAACGAGCCGGCGACCATGCCGACGAGCGTCGCCAAGCTTTGGAGCGCCAGGTACGTGGAACTGACGCGCCCCTGGAGCCGGTCCGGCGTCCGGCGCGTGATCGCGGTGTCGGCGGTGACGAGGAAGCAGGTGGCGGGTGGGCCGATGAGGGCGAACAGGACGATGTCGCCGGCCAGATACGGGGTGTTGAACGTCAGCGCGAAGACCGCGGCCAGCGCGCCGAGGCTGGCCACGATCGTGGTGCGGTCCGACAGGCGTCCGGCGACCAGGCGGCTGGCCGGTGCGCCGATGATGAACCCCACGCCGAGGGTGCCGAACAGGACGCCAAGGCTCTGCGCGCCGCTGTTCAGAACTGTGCCGAGGTAGGGGACGAGCAGCGCGGTCAGGATGGCGTTGCCGGTGAAGAAGATGGCCGCGACGCCGAAGAGCATGGGGATTCCCGGCGTGCGGCCGAGGTGTCCGAGACCGTGGCGGAGGTCTTCGGACAGGAGTCGGGCCGCGCCGCCGGTTTTGTCGCTGGCCTGAGCCCCCGCATCGCGCGCCCCGCGACTCGCCCGGAACCGAATCATGGCTATGAGATACGCGGACGCGAGGTAGCTCGCCGCGTCGATCGTCACCACGGCGCGGAATCCGGCGACCGCGAACAGCACCCCGCCCAACGGCCCGCCGACCAGCCGGATCGTCCCGCCGACGAGCTGGCCCAGCGAGTTCGCCGCGCTCAGCTCCGGTCCGCGCCCGACGAGGTTGGGGATCAGCGCCGACTGCGCGGGCCCGAAGCACTGCCCGAACGCCGACTCCAGGGCGAGCGCGGCGTAGACGATCCACACCTCGCCGCGCGTCTGGACGAGCAGCAGGAGCAGTACGGCGCCGGCGCGCAGGACATCGGTCGCGATCATCGTCCAGCGCCGGTCCCACCGGTCGACGAAGACCCCTGCGACCGGTCCGAGCAGCACGGCCGGCACGGTTTCGGCCGCCATGGACAGCCCGGTCGCCATCGTCGAGCCGGTCAGGCGGAAGACGAAGAAGGGGGCTGCGACGAGCAGGAGCCAGGTGCCGATGCTGGAGAGCAGCTGGCCGGTGAGGATGAGGCGGTAGTCGCGGTTGCGCAGGGTGCCGAGCATGCTGGCGCGTTTCTCGGCGATCTCAGGGTCCCCCTCCGCGGCCGTTCCGACGTTCGTTTCCTGCGAACCGTTCACCCTGGAGCCCCCTGCGGTCAGTGCTTCCGTAGGCTTCCAGAATTAGCACTCTCAGATCGAGAGTGCCAGCTACTAAGTGGCTTTAGGTACCCACTCACGCTTCCGGTCTTCACGGTCTACCCTTAAGGGGACACACGGCGGCGGAAGGCTTACGGGGCACGGGTCGGACCGCTACAGACCAGCACTGGGAGCACGGATGAGCTCGCTACCGGCGGAGCACTCGGTGGATCCGCTTGTGGGATCCGAGGACAGCGGCCCCACCGTCCTGCGCATGGTGCTGGGCTCCCAGCTTCGCCGGCTGCGCATCGCCGCCGGCGTCACCCGCGGCGCCGCCGGCTACGAGATCCGTTGCTCGCACACCAAAATCAGCCGCATGGAGTTGGGACAGGTCAGCTTCAAACGGCGGGACGTGGCCGACCTGCTGACCCTGTACGGCGTCAGCGACGACACCGAGCGCGAGGCCATCCTCAGCCTGACGGCGCAGGCCAACGCGCGCGGCTGGTGGCACAACTTCGCCGATCTGATGCCCGGCTGGTTCGAGGTCTACGTCGGGCTGGAGGAGGCCGCCTCGGTCATCCGCTCCTATGAGGCCCAGTTCATTCCGGGCCTGCTGCAGAGCGAGGACTACGCGCGCGCGGTCATCCGGGACGGCTATCCGCTTGCCACCCCCGACGAGATCGAGCGCCGCGTCCGGCTGCGGATGAACCGGGCCCGGCTGGTCTACAGCCCCGAGCCGCCGCGGATCTGGGCGATCATCGACGAGGCCGCCGTGCGGCGCCAACCGGGCGGCGCGGCCGTCATGCGCGCGCAGCTGGAGCACATGTTGGAGCTGTGCCGGCTGCCGCACGTCACGGTGCAGGTCGCGCCGTTCGCGCGCGGCGGTCCGGCGGCGGCCGGTCCGTTCACCATCCTGCGCTTCGCCGAGCCGGCCCTGCCGGACATCGTGTATCTGGAACAGCTCACCGGTGCGGCGTATCTGGACAAGCGCGAGGACCTGGACGCGTACACGACCGTGGTCGACCAGCTGGCGGTGCAGGCGCTGACGCCCTCGGAGACCATCGGATTCCTCACCCGGATCTTCGACGCGTACTAGTCCGTCACTTTCGCAGGTCTCGTATTCCGCTCGCCGTGGGTCTCAAGGCAGGATGGTGGCCTCCACAAACGGCGAAACACGGCGAACACAGGTGGGCTCCATGACCGACGAAGCGCAGCACCGGCCGGTGTCCCAGATCGACAGCAGCGTTCCGCACTCGGCGCGGATCTTCAACTACTGGCTGGGCGGCAAGGACAACTACCCCGCGGACCGTGCGGCGGGCGACCGGTTCCGCGAGGTCTTCCCCGAGATCGTGGACCTGGCCCGCAGCGGCCGGCAGTTCCTGGTGCGGACCGTGCGCTACCTGGCGACCGAGACCCCCGTGCGCCAGTACCTGGACGTCGGGACCGGCCTGCCCACGGCGAACAACACGCACGAGATCGCGCAGGGGATCGTGCCCGAGTCGCGGATCGTGTACGTCGACAACGACCCCCTGGTCCTGGCGCACGCGCAGGCGCTGCTGGTCGGGACGCCGGAAGGGGCCACGGACTACATCGAGGCCGACCTCGACGACCCCGAGGCGATCCTGGCGCAGGCGGCCAAGACGCTGGACCTGAACGAGCCGGTCGCGATCGTGCTGATGGGGATCCTGGCGCACATCGAGAAACACGACCGCGCGTTGGCGATCGTGCGGCAGCTGATGGACGCGGTCCCGTCGGGGAGCTACCTGGTGGTGCGGGACGGGACGGACACCAACGCCGCGTACAGCGAGGCGATCAGCCGCTACAACCAGAGCGGCGCGGTTCCGTACAACCTGCGGAGTCCCGAGGAGATCGCCGGGTACCTCGAGGGCCTGGAGCTCGTGGAGCCGGGTCTGGTGTCGTGCCCGCTGCGGCGGCCGGACACGATGGACATCGGGACGCCGGTGGAGCTGGCGGTGCTGGGTGCCATCGGTCGGAAGCCCTGAAGCCCTGAAGCCGTGAAGCCGTGAAGCCGTGAAGCCACGAAGCCCTGAAGCTTGAGCGGCGCCGGACCGGTCGGCGCCGCTCCGCCCTCACGGCTTCCTCGCGTCTCCCTCACTTCTCCTTGGCGTAGTCGGTGAACCCCTGCCAGTCGATCATCACGCAGGGCTCACCGCCGACGACCCAGGCGTCGTGCCCGGGCGCGATCTCGAGGAACTCGCCGGGCCCGATGTCGGCCTGCTCGCCGTCGTCCATAACCACGTGCATGTGGCCGGACAGGCAGTAGCCGATGTGCGCGGCCTGGCAGCTCTCGGTGTGCACCATCGGCTTGATGTGCTTGGACCACTGCCACCCCGGTTCGAAGACGGCGCGGCCGAAACCGCCCTCGTCCATGGCGACGAGGTCGAGATGCCCCATCCCCTGCTCGAAGGAGCGGGTCTCCTCCGGCGCGTCGAGTGACTTGTGCAAGAGGCCTGTCATAGATCCTCCAAGACTCGGGCCCGGCCCCGCTGAGGAGCCGGACGCCTCGGCCCGTACCGGCCGGTCGGCCGGCACCGGCCCCTAGTGGCTGACCGGCACCTTCTCCTCGACCAGGAACGACTTCAGCTGCTCCCGGAACTCCGGCGTATCGGTCTCGCCGTGAACGGCGACCGCGTGCATGGCTGCGGCGTCCATGACTTCCTGCTCCTCGCCGGAAATCGTCAACGTGCAGCCGACCTCGCTGGGGAACTGTCGGCAGTCGGCAACCTTGCGGGACATGCGAATGCCCCCTTTCCACGAGCCGTCGCCTCCCCGACAGCACGCCGGAGCGGCCTCCCTTCCATTGAAGCCGCTGTCGGAGCCACCCGGCGATCGGGCTACTGCATTTAGGTGACGTTCGCCGGGCGGCCGCGCTTCCGCGTCGCGCGCGGCCGGGGCATTGCAGTTACCCTGCGCATCGTCGGAGCGCCGGTGATCCCGGCTCGGCTGCCAGGGCGCCTGTGCTAAGGCGTCAACGTCAACTTGTCCTTGCTGGCCGCGAGTACCGCAGTCCTCGTATACGGCCACGGCAACGTGCGGAACGTCCGCCACAGCGGCAGCTGGTCCAGGTAGTGCGGGTCGTCGACGTGCCCGGAGGCGCCGGTGAGGTTGACCCACGTCGACGCGTCCAGGTTCGACAGGTCCACCAGCATCCGCATCGACGGGAGCTCGTCGACCGAGAAGTCCTTGGCGATGTCGAAGCCGGTGGCGTCCACGACCGACGAGCCGCCGGACACCGGGACCGGATCGCCGTTCACCAGCCACTTCACGAACCACGGGCCGCCGGTGCCCAGGGTCTGGTTGGTCGGCGTCAGCTTGTGCAGGGCGCCCCACTGCCACTGCTTCACATCAGAACCCTGCTGTGAGGTCAGCTCTGCCGAAGCCTGGTCCATCGCCTTCGCCAGCATCGCGTCCCGGTCGCCGTTCCACCAGAAGTCGGACGCGTCCGGCAGCAGCGTGGTGGCCACGGCGAACCAGCGGTCGCCGCCGTCCACGTCGACCGAGGACGGCAGCTTCGCCTCGAAGGCGTCCTTGCAGATGAACTTCCAGACCTCGTAGAAGTACGCCGCGGCGGCCGACGTGTCAGGGGTCGTGTAATCCCAGCCGTCGAACAACGCGCGCGCCGCCTGCGTCTGCTTCTTCGACGACGCCGGCAGCCGGGTCAGGTACGGCACCAGCGCGGACGCGAACTCGTTGCGGGTGTCGGACTGGATCGCCCGCATCCCGTCGGCGTCGATCTTCTTGCCGTCGGCGGTGGCCGCTTGCAGGCGCTGGGTGATTTCGTTCGCGCGGTATCCGTAGTCGAAGTCCTTCGACATCAAGTACGGGTACTGCGACCCGATGATCGGGTTGTTGGCCGTGACCACGAACTTGTCGGTCGGGTTCAGGACGTGGGGCAGCTGGTCGAAGGGGATGTAGCCGGTCCACTCGTACTCGTCGGTCCAGCCCGGCACCGGCCAGGTGCCGTCGCCGTTCTTGCGGATCGGGATCTGGCCGGGAGTCTGGTAGCCGATGTTGCCGGAGGTGTCGGCGTAGATCATGTTCTGCGAGGGCACCGCGAAGTTGGCGGCGGCGGCTCGGAAGGAGTTCCAGTCGGTCGCGCGGTCCAGGGCGAACAAGGCGTCTGCGGTGTGCCCCGGCGTGAGTGCGGTCCAGCGCAGCGCCACGGCGTATCCGTTGCCCGCGCTGGCGATGTCCTTGTCGGCGTCGGAGACCAGCGGGCCCTGATTCGTCGAGCGGATGGTCAGCGGGACCGACTTGCCGCCGGCGACCTTGATGGTCTCCTGGCGCACGGTCAGCGGGACCTGGTGGCCGTCGTATTCGTAGGTGCTGCCGGAGATCTTCTCCAGGACCAGGTCGCTGACATCCTCGGTGCCGTTGGTGAAGCCCCAGGCCACGGTCGGGGTGTGGCCGATCACCACGCCGGGCGTGCCGGGCATGGTGAAGCCCGTGACGTCGTACGGGCACGCCGCGTCCACGGTCGTGCAGTGCAGGCCCATCTGGTACCAGATCGACGGCAGCTGCGGGGCCAGGTGCGGATCGTTGGCCAGCAGCGGCTTTCCGGTCGTGGTCAGGTCGCCGGAGACCACCCACGAGTTGGAGCCGACGCCTTCGACGGTCGGCTGTAGAAAGCCGGGCAGGGCGGAGACGGTGTGCGAGAGGTTCGCCAGCGCACTGGCCGCGGAGGCCGGGAGCGCGGTGCCGGACAGCGGGTTGTCGGCGGCCGGGGTGGCGTTCTGGTCGAAGGCGCCGTTCACGACAGCACCCTGATGCATGATCGTCGGGTGGTCGGCCGGGTAGGGCGGGAACAGCTGGTCCACCTGGGCCTTGGTCACCGTCTGGGAGGACAGGGCGCGGTCGATCTCGGACTGCATGTTGTCGCGCAGGTCCCAGGCCAGGGCCTTGAGCCAGGACAGCGAGTCGACCGGGGTCCAGGTGTAGGGGGTGTAGTCGGTCTGCAGGCCGAGGACCGCGTACTCCACAGACGCTTTGGAACCCTTGTGATCCTTCAAATACGCGTTCACGCCATCGCAGTAGGCGTTCAGGTACGCCTTCGTCTCGGGGCTCAGGCCGTCGTACTCCTGCTGGGCGACGTCGCGCCAGCCCATCGTGCGGATGAACTTGTCGGTGTCGATCTGGCCGGAGCCGAACATCTCGGACAGGCGGCCGGCGGTGACGTGACGGTAGACGTCCATCTGCCAGAAGCGGTCCTGGGCCTGGACGTAGCCCTGCGCGAAGAAGAGGTCGTGGGAGGTGGAGGCGTAGAGCTGGGGGACGCCTTGGGCGTCGCGGTCGACCTCGACGGTCGCCTGGAGGCCGGGGACGTGGAGGGTGCCGGTGGTCTGCGGGTAGGAAGCGTGCAGCGAGGTGTTCACCCACCAGGTGCCGGCGCCGAGGAGGACCACGAGCAGGGTGGCGAGGACGGCGGCGGTGATCTTCGTTTTGCGGAGGCGGCGACGGGGGCGGGGTCCGGTTTCGGGTCCGAGCTCGGGTCCGGGTCCGGGTTCGGGCCGGGGGTCGGATTCCGTTGTGGCGTCAGGGGCTGCGTCCGTGGCCGAGGCCGGTTCCGGGAGGTCGTCGTCGCTCTGCACTGCGGCAGATTACGGGTCCCCGTCAACGGTTGGGAATAGCCTGGTGGGATGCTGAAGTGGGCTTGGTCTTTTATTGACCGTCCGGAACGAACGTTCGAGGAAAGTGCGCGTTTTTGGACGGCGGTCACGGGCACGACGCTGTCCGCGCGCCGGGGTGGGCGCGAGGAGTTCGCGACGCTGGTGCCGGCGGAGGGAGACGGCGATGCGTCGGTGAAGCTGCAGGGTTTGCTGAGCGGGAACGGCGCGCACATCGACCTGGAATTCGAGGACTTCGAGGCGGCCTTGGCGCGGGCCGCCGCGCTCGGCGGTTCCGTGGTGGAGCGGGACGGCGAGTGGGCTCATGTGACGTCGCCGAGTGGATACGGGCTCTGCGTCACCGCGTGGCACGGGGCGACGCGGGTGGCGCGGCCGTTCGTGGCTTCGGACGGGACGCGTAGCCGGTTGGATCAGGTGTGCATCGATATCGCGCCGTCTGTGCATGATGCGGAGGTCGCGTTCTGGAGCGATCTCACTGGGCTGCCCGTGGAGGTCAGTCGGAGGTGGGAGGAGTTCAGCTGGCTGGAGCCGATGGCGGGGTTTCCGGTGGGGGTGTTGTTCCAGCGGATTGGCGAGGAGCGGCCGACGGCGGCGCATTTGGACGTCAGCAGTTCGGACGCCGACGCCAGTCGGGTGTGGCACGAGTCGTTGGGCGCGGAGTTCGTCGGCGAGCAGGCGAACTGGCTGGTGATGCGGGATCCCGGAGGGGGGTTCTACTGCTTGATCCGGCGCGAGCCTGAGAGCTGAGGTTTCTGCGACGGCTATGGCTCGGTGTCCGTGTCAGGGCACGTCGTCGCGGGGCCGGTTCGGAGCCACGCGGACCCGGTCGCGTCCCGACTCCTTGGCCGCGTAAAGGGCCATGTCGGCGGCGACCAGCAGGTCGTTGAGGGCGTCGGCGGAGTCCGGGAGGGTGGCCACGCCGACGCTGACCGTCACCGGGTGCTTCCAGTCGCGGGAGGCGGCCCAGATCTCGGCGCGCAGCGCGTCGGCGCGGGCCCGGGCCTGCGGGGCGGGGCAGTCCGGGAGCAGGACGCCGAACTCCTCGCCGCCGACCCGGCTGACGGTGTCGCTGGCCCGGACCAGGCGGGGCAGGAGGTCGCCGAGGGCGGCGAGGGTGTCGTCGCCGGCGGCGTGGCCCCAGGTGTCGTTGATCGTCTTGAAGTGGTCGACGTCGACCGCCAGCAGCGAGAGCGGCGCGCGGGTCCGGCGCTGGCGCGTGACCTCGCGCTCCAGCGCCTCGTCGAAGGCCCGGCGGTTGCTCAGCCCGGTGAGCGGATCGGTGCTGGCCTGCTCGGCGAGCGCCTGCTTGAGGCGGTCGGCCTGGTCCCGGACCCGGCGGATGACGACCAGCGTCAGCACCATCGAGGTGGTGATCTCGACCCACGTGGCGAACCGGTCGGGCCCGGAACCCGCGGCGAGGATGACGGTGAGGCACACCGCGACGATGGCGAGCGTCCAGTAAGCGGTACGGCGCGGCAGCAGGTACGCGGCGAAGAGCAGAGGCCAGTTGAGCAGCAGCATGCCGTCGGCGGCGTTGCTGTGGTTGAGCGCCAGCGTGAGCGTGATGAGCAGCGCGGACACCGCGGGCGTGGCGCGCAGGACGAGGTCGGGCGCGGGACTGGGCAGCAGCACGTAGACCAGGCCCCAGACGGCCGCGACGGCACACGCGCCGAGGAACTCGAACCAGCTGGCGGAGAACACACCACCCTGCGGCGGCCCGAGCACGAGCGTGAGGAACGTGCCCAGGCCCGCGCCGACGAGCAGGAGCTGGCCGGCGAAGCGGGTGGCGAAGCGCCGGTGCTCCAGCTCGCTGCGCTCCCAGATGGCGGTGACGGACGGATGGTGCGGATGCGGCTGCGCGCGGCGGAAGCGGCGGTACCGATGCCGCGGGTGGGGCGCGGGGGAGGCCGGGTCTTTGGGGAAGCGGTCGGCGGGGCGGCTGGCGGCGTGGTCGGGCTCGGGCTGGGGCTTGGGCTTGGGGGATTGCGGCTCGGTGGTGGTGGGCTCAGGGCTTGGCATCGTGCGCGGCGGCTGAGCGGTCGGTTGGTCGGAGGCGGCTTGCTCCGGCGAGGTCGGCTGCTCCGGCGCCACCCACCGCCGATCCCGATCCCGCACCGGCGTCCCGTCGTCAGCCGCGCCCGGCCGCTCGGCGCTCATGATTCCGTCTCAGGCAGCGTGCCGTGGATGTGCGGCTCGTCGGCGTCGTCCTCGTCGTCCGGCTCGGGCCCGTCGTCGTCCAAGCCCTCGTCCTGCTCCAGCGCCGCGAGTCCGTACGGCAGCTTCACCCGCCCCGCGCGCATCAGCGCCGTGGCCTCGCGGACCGGCATCGGCCGCGCGTAGAGGTAGCCCTGCCCCAGGTCGGCGCCCATGCGGGCCAGTGCCCGGCGCTGCTGGGAGGTCTCCACGCCCTCGGCGACCACCATCAGGGTCAGCGACTTCGCGATGCCGATGATGCCCTTCACCAGGGCGGTCTGCCGGGGCTCGTCGGGGACGCCGTCGACGAAGGCCTTGTCGATCTTCAGGGCGCTGACCGGCAGGTCCCGGAGGTACGACAGGGACGAGTAGCCGGTCCCGAAGTCGTCCAGGGACACGCCCACGCCGCGCTTCGTCAGGGTTCTGAGGTTCGCCAGCGCCGTGCCCGCGCGGTCGATCAGCGCGCTCTCCGTCGCCTCCACCATCAGGAACGCCGGGTCCAGGCCGGCGTCGGTCAGGGCCTTGCCGACCTCGTCGGGGAAGCCCGGGTCGCGGAGCTGGTGCGCGGAGACGTTCACCGAGATCTTCACCGGGGCCAGGCCCTGGGCCAGGCGGGTGGCGTTCCAGCGGGCCGTCTGGTCGGTGGCCGTGCGCAGGATCCAGCGCCCCAGGGGCAGGATCTGGCCGGTGGCCTCGGCCAGCGGGATGAACTCGTCCGGGGGGATGATCGTGCCGTCCGGCTGCGGCCAGCGGACCAGCGCCTCGAAGCCGCCGATGTCGCCGTCGTCGAGCCAGACGATGGGCTGGTAGTAGAGCTCGAAGGCGCCCTCGGCCATCGCTCGGTCCAGGCCGGAGCGGCGGGCGGCGCTGCGGGCCAGCTCGGCGCGCAGCCGGGGGTCGTACATGCGCCAGGTGTTGGGGCCGCCGCCGCGCGCCGCGTGCAGGGTCATCTCGGCGTCGGCCAGCAGCGAGGCCCCGGTGGCGCCGACCGTGCAGGTGGCGACCGCGCCGGAGGTGGTGACGGCGATCGGCCCGACGTAGAACGGCTTGTCCTCGCCGGGCATCCCGACCGGCAGCGTCGGCGACTCCTCGGCGCGCCGGACGGCCAGCACCGCGAACTCGTCGCCGCCGGTGCGGGCCAGGACGTCGCCGGGGCCCAGCCGGGAGCGGATCCGCTCGGCCACGTCGCGCAGCACCTCGTCCCCGGCCTCGCGGCCGTGGAAGTCGTTGATCTCCCGGAACCGGTCCAGGTCCAGCAGCATCACGGTCACCGACACGCTCGGCGACGCCAGCTGGACCGCGTCCTCCAGGCCGCGCATGAACGCCAGCCGGTTCGGCAGGTCCGTGAGCGGATCGCGGTACGCGTGCCGTTGCAGCGTGCGCTCCAGGCCGCGCGCGGTGGTCACGTCGTGCAGCGACAGCACGAAACCGCCGACCGTCGGCTCGGCGCGCAGGTCGGCGATCGTGGCCTCGACCTCGTGCGGGTCGCCGCCGCCCCCGTTCCGGCCGCCGCTCCCGCCGCTCCCGCCGTGGTTGCCCCCGACGCCGCCCTCGCCGCCGCCGCTGCCGCCGCCGTCACGGGCGCCGTGACCACCGTCGTCGTCGTCACCGCCGGGCGATATCTCCCAGTCCCGCTGCACCGGCGGCTGCGGCGCCGGATCCGACGCCCGCACCGCGACCTCGGCGGCGTAGACCTTGCCGACCACCTCGGTCAGCGGCCGGTCCCGCACCGGCCGGTCGCCGAACAGCTCGGTGGAGGACGGCGAGGCGTACCGGACCCGCAGCTCCGTGTCGACGATCAGGATCGTGTCCGACGTGTTCTGCACCAGCGCCCGGAAGTACGCCTCGCTGTCCCGCCGGGTGATCTCCTGGCTCAGCGTGATCCGCTCCAGCGCCGCCGACGCCTGCCGCGCCAGGATCTCCAGCGCCCCGCCGAGCACCGCCAGATCCTCCTCGGCCGCCGCCACGACCAGCACCCCGACCTCGCCGTCCAGCGGCACCACCCCGGCGTGCTCCTCCGGCCCCAGCCGGACCGCCATCGGCGGTGGCAGGTCGGTGGTGTGCACGACGTTCGCCGGGTGGAAGTGCTCGCGCCGCTTGGTCCCGGCCCGGCCGGCGGCCTCGGTGCGGTAGGGCAGGTCCACCTCGGAGATGAACACCGCCGCCGAAGCGCACACCTGTGCCAGCGTCTTGCGCCACACCGCGGACTCCAGGTGCGGCAGCGGAGCCGGGACGGTGGCGCGCACGTCCCCGGCCCCGCCGTCCACGCTCCCGGCCGCGGCGACCCGCACTCCCTCGTTCCCGTCCACGGCCACCAGCACCGCGTGCGCCGCCCCGCGCCCGGCGAACAGCCCCGCGGCGCCGTCGGCCAGCGCGGCGGCCACCTGCCCGCTCCCGGCGGCCACGCCCAGGCCCTCGCTGGCGGCCAGCAGGATCGACTCGCGGGCCAGCGCCTGCCGGTGCGAGCGCACCATCACCGCGACCCGGGCCAGGATCATCAGGTACACCCCGAGCCCGATCATCGGCCCGGCCCAGCCGGTCGCCAGGGTGCCCCGGGCCAGCTCGACGGCGTTGATGAGCGGCGTCACCAGCGCTGCCAGCACCAGCGGGGAGATCCGCGGCGGCCGGGACCACGCGGTCGGCAGCGCGTCGCGGGCCGTCTCCCGCACCGGTCTGGTCAGGTCGTGGGCGGAGGGCACCAGCGCCGCGGCCACCCAGCAGGCCGCGAACATCAGCCAGGAGAACTCCAGCACCATGTTCCCGGCGTGCGAGCCGAACCAGTTCGAGGAGTTCAGCCGCAGCACCGACTCCACGACGTCGGCCCCGGTCTGGAACAGCGCCCCGGCGCCGAGCAGCCACAGCGCGACGTTGCGCGATCCCGGCGAGATGATCAGCCGCAGCAGCATGCCGAGCAGCAGCAGGTCCCCGAGCGGGTCCAGAATGGCGATCAGCCGGTAGTCCCAGGGTTCGGTGCCCTGCTGGTAGTACGGCACGATCAGGTAGACCCACGCCGCGTAGGTCGCCGCGAACACCACGATCAGCGCGTCCAGCGTGCCGGCCGAGTCCCGGCCGACCAGCCGGTGCTTCATCACCAGCCGCAGCCCTACCAGCGCCAGCGGGTAGCCGAACAGCCCGAGCCAGTCTGCGAAGTCCGGCAGGCTGTGCCGGGCGTAGGCGAAGTCGGAGTGGTTGGAGGCCATCAGCAGGCCGCCGGAGGCCGCCAGCAGGTACCAGGCGTGCGCGTACGGGGGGCGGTGCGCCCGGATCCCCACGGCCATGGTCGCGGTCGTCCAGGCGGCCAGGACGAACCACGCCGCGCTGCGCATGGTCTCCGAGGCGAAGAACACCGCCAGGATCACCACGAGCATGCCGGTGAGGACGCCGAGCAGGCGCCGTTCCCGCCCCGGCCAGCCCGACAGCAGCGACGGTGATCGCATTCCTCAAAAGTGTCACAGGCGCAGCCGCGGCGCCTGTTGAGGGCGGGGCGAGGGTGTCAGGTGGGTGTTACGTGGTGGTTACTCTCCGCGCAGGTGGGAGGTAGTCGGTGGGAACAAGGTGCTCACCCACGTGGCTCGTAGACCACCCCGACCGGCTTCGGCCGCGGGTTCGGCCCGAAGTGCACGACGTACCACTCCCCGCGCCAGGAGATCAGCGAGAACAGCCCGAAGGACTTGGTCTTGCCGCCCTCGGTGTACGTCAGACGGGAGCCGTACACGCGGTAGTACGACAGTTTGTTCGTCTCCTCGCCCGGCAGGATCCACTCCGCGGCCTTGGCCGGCACGCTCACCCCGACCAGCTTCGCGTCCTTCGCCCCGGCGCCGAGCAGCCGGTGCGCGGCGTGGATGTCGAGGTCGTAGAACCCGATGAGCCGGTTCTGATAGTCCGCCCCGGCGTTGCTGAGGGCCTTCACCTGCAGATAGGCGCTCTTCGGGAAGAAGAACGGCATGGCCTCCTGCGGGTTGTCGTCCACGATGCCCTGCCACAGCGCCGCGATGCCAGCCTGGAACTGCGGGTCGGTGGAGGTCGGCATGGTCTTCGTCTGCGGGAGCGTCCCGGGGTCCACGCTGGGGGTGCTGGAGGGGGTCTGCGACGGTGTCGAAGGCGGCGACGCGGAGCCGGAGTCCGGCGCGGACGGCGTCGTCGGAACGCTGCTCGCCTCAGTACCGGACGCCGCCGCCGACGCCGCGCTCGGGCTCGACGAGGAGCTGCCGCAGCCGGCCATGGTGAGCAGCAGCGCCGCCGACGCTCCTGCGCACAGCGCTGTACGCGTTCTCATAAGGTTCAACCGTTCTCGTCCTCAAGCCATCGCAGGTCGTGATCCGCGCCGGGCACCAGGAACTCCAGCAGCCTGGCTCCCTCGGATTCGAGATCCGCGCGTTGCGCCTTGGTGATCGGCACCAGGGGGATGAGGTTCAGAGTTCCCTTAGTGCGTTTCTTGTCTGTTTCGACCTTCCAGGCGCCACGGATCCATCCGTCCACGGTGAAGGTGGAGATCGGTGTGTTACCGGAGAAGACCTTCTCCTTGGGCACCCGCGGGTCGTTGATGCGACCGCGTTCCTTGTGCCCGATGAAGACGTTGTCGTAGTCCGGCAGGAACCGCGCCGGGGCCGGCACGTCCTCTCCAGGACGCGGCGCATCAGGAAGGTCGAACAGTTCGGTTCCGGATTCGCTCTGGAAGAGCACCAGGCGCGCGCGGAGCTTTTCGAACACCTCACGCAGACCGGTGAGTCCGCTCCAGCTCTGCGCGTCCATCACGGAAGCCGGTCCGAACGCCTGGAGATAGCGCAGGACCAACTCCTCGGCGTCCATGGCGGGAACCGCTTTAGCGTTTCCGAACCAGTGCTCCGCAGTGGTGTGCTTCGCCAGTCCGCCCTGCTGCCACAACCCGCGCGGCGTCACCTGGACCAGCGCGAGGTTGTTGCGCGCCGCGACGCCGAGCGCCTGGACGTCGTGGTCGGGATAGGCCTCGGCGAGGAGCTTGCCGAGGTCGTTGAACGTCTGCGGTTCTTCCTCGGCGAACTTCCGTGCGCGCTCTGCGAGTTCCGACAGGTCGATGCCCTGCAGACGCTTCCCGAAGGCGCCCTTAAGATTCCGGTCCTGCACCGGCTGGAGAAGCTGGCGCAGCGGCATGCAGTCCCGCGCGGTCACCGTGTGGATCGTCGAGCGCTGAAGGCTTATGCGGACGAACTCGCGGTTCTCGAAACGCCGTGAGAAGTCCTGCGCGTCGAACGCTGTGAGCCGCGACCACAGAGCCACATAGTGGTTCGGCGGGATCTGCGTCTGCAGACCGACCAGATGCTCGACGGCTTCGGCCGCGTCCATGTCCGAGCGCCGCAGCAGCAACTGCCGGTCGAGCGTGGCCCGGTTGAGTTCGCGCTCGGTGAGCGTGCGCACGCTCACTGGCCGTCCTGCGGCTTCGTCACCGGCTTCACCGGCTCCAGCGCGAAGATGTTGATGTGACGGCCCGCACGCTCGGCGTAGTTCTCATAGCCGGGCCAGTTCTTCGTCACGAGGGTGTTCCAGACCAGCTCGCGCTCCTCACCCTCGATGACGCGCGCGTGCACCGGTCCGGACTTGCCGCGCACCGCGACCGTCGCCGCCGGGTTCGCCAGCAGGTTCAGCGCCCACGCCGGGTGCTGCTGCTGGCCCCAGTTCGAGCCGACCACCACCAGCGCGCCTTCGTGGCGGCTGTACAGCAGCGGCACCGTGCGCTGCTGCCCGGACTTGCGGCCGGTGGTGGTCAGCAGCAGCGTCGGGATCCCGGTGCCGGCGAGCATGAACACCCGGCCGCCGGTGGCCCGGCCCAGGAAGCGGTCGACGCGCGGGGCCACCTCCTTGAAGGCGGACGCGAACCACTTCTGACGGCCCAGGCGCGTGATGAGGGCGTTCCAGGGGTTGGTCATGGCCTCATCATGGCATCCGGCGCGCGCCTTCCGGGGCCCGCGTGTCGGACCCGGCACGGCGGCCGCGGCACGCCAAGATGTCAGCATGACGGACAGCCTGCAGATCACCCGCGCGTCCCTGGCCGACTGGCCCATCATCCAGGGCTGGTGCGCCGACGAGGGATGGAACCCCGGAAACCACGACGGCCCCTGCTTCCTCGCGCAGGACCCGGAGGGCTTCTTCGTCGGGCGGATCGGCGGCGAACCGGTGTCCGCGGTGTCCGTGGTGAACTACGGCGACGCCTTCTCCTTCCTCGGGCTGTATCTGGTCAAGCCGGAGTTCCGCGGCCGCGGCCACGGTCTGGCGACCTGGAAGGCGGCCCTGCCGCGGGCCGGCGCGCGCACCGTCGGGCTCGACGGCGTGGTCGCGCAGCAGGACAACTACCGCAAGTCCGGGTTCCTGGACGCGCACCGCACCGTGCGCCACGTCGGCGACCTGACCTCCGACGGCTCCGGCCCGGCCGCCGCGGTCCCGCTGGCCCAGGCCGGGTTCGCCGAGGTCGCCGACTACGACGCGCTGTGCTTCCCGGCCCCCCGCGCGGTGTTCCTGCGCGAGTGGTTCGCCGCCCCCGGGCACGTCGGCAGGGCCCTGATCGTCGACGGCCGGCTGGTCGGCTACGGCGTGCTGCGCGCCGCCCACGACGGCCACCGCGTCGGCCCGCTGTTC
Organism: Catenulispora sp. EB89; assembly: GCF_041261445.1. Taxonomy (NCBI): domain Bacteria; kingdom Bacillati; phylum Actinomycetota; class Actinomycetes; order Catenulisporales; family Catenulisporaceae; genus Catenulispora; species Catenulispora sp. EB89. The sequence continues at coordinate 21,751 of NZ_JBGCCU010000016.1, read as the reverse complement.
GCCGACTCCCGCGTCTACGCCGAGGTGATCCTGGACGCGCTGGTCGCCGGCGCGGCCGGCGACGCCGGGTTCACCGGCCGCGGCCGGCCCGGCGCGGCCGGCGGCGGCCGGATCGTGATCGACGTGCCGGAGACCAACCGCGAGGCGCTGGCGATGGTCGCCGCGCTGGGCCTGGAGCCGACGTTCGAGGTGGCCCGGATGTACACCGGGCCGGTGCGCGACGTCGACCACGGCAAGGTGTTCGGGATGACGACGCTGGAGCTCGGCTGAGGCCCGGCAAGGGTTTCTAGAGCTGGTCGTAGGTCTTGAAGGAGTAGAAGGCGGTCCCGCTGAGCCGGTTCGCGCCCGAGGGCGAGGGGAGTGCGAACCGGCGGTTCAGCTCTTCGGCGTCCCGGCCGCAGCCGCTCACCTCCGGCACGGCCAGGGTCTGGTCCAGCACCTGGAAGGTGATGATCGGCGGGTTCTGCGACAGCCACTGCGTGGTGCCCGGGACGCGCGCGGCAGCGACCTGGACCGGTGCGGCAGCGGTGCCGATCGAGCAGTGCTCGCCGAGGCGCGGGCCGGTGAGCTGGAAGGTCAGGCTCATCGCGCCGGACTGGCTGTAGAAGTCCGGGGCGGCGGTCAGGTGCGGCCGCATCCAGAGCTTGGGGCCGTGGCCGTCGCCGGACTGGCGGCCCGGGACCGGCAGGCGGGCGGCACGGAAGCCGCCGATGACCTGACCGGGGGTGCCGTCGGGCAGCGGGCCCTCGGCGTGGGTGACGGCGGTGAAGTCGAACGGCAGGGTGGCGCCGCCGATGGTCGCGGTGCCCTGGGCGACCAGGACTTCGCAGCGCCACTTGGTCGGGTCGACGCCGGTGGGGAGCTGCGGGCAGTCGCGGAAGTCGAAGGTCGGGACCACGGGGGTGGTGGTCGTGCCGGTCGCACCGGTCGACGTGGTCGGGCTGCTCGGGCTGCTCGGGGTGCTCGGGGTGGCGGCGGCGCTCGCGTCGACGGGGATGGCGATGGTGGCGGCGACCGCGGTCGCGGCGAGGAGGGCTGACGTCTTTCGCATGGCTCTACCCTCGCCGAGCGCCGGTGCCCCAGGTCAGTGAGCTGCCACCCGAGTCGGGGTAGGGCTGGCCCCCGTATCCGCGCGGCGCTGTTACCTTGATCGGCATGACAGACGTGCTGCGGCAGGTGCCGCTCATCGACGGCCCGGCCGAGCTCCGCGGTGCGCTGGAGGTCGTCACGACCGAGACTGGGCTGCTGCCGCGCCGGTTGCCGCAGTGGACCGTTGCGCAGTCGGACGCCTCGATGGAGCGGCAGGCCACGGCCGGATCCGGGGTGCGGTTGGCGTTCCGCAGCGCCGCGACCGTGATCGAGCTCGACGTGCTGACCACGGTGCCGATGATGGCCGAGAACGAGCCGCATCCCGACGACGCCGGGGCCTTCGCGATCACGTACGACGGCTACGACCTCGAGGACGGCCACGACGGCAGCGAAAGCTTCTTCGGCGGCACGCAGCCGGCCCCGGTGGGCAACGTCCTGCTGATGGACCAGACCATGACCCAGGCTGGCTTCGTTCCGGGACAGCCGTCGACGGTGCGGTTCGAGGGGCTGCCGCCTGGGGTCAAGGACCTCCAGATCTGGCTGCCGCACTGGGTGAAGACCGAACTCGTGGCACTGCGCGCGGACGCCGACGTCGCGCCGCCGACCCCGACCGGCCGCCGCGTGTGGTTGCACCACGGCAGCTCGATCAGCCAGTGCAACGAGGCCGAATCGCCGCTCGGGGTGTGGCCGGTGATCGCGGCCCGGTCCGCCGGCGTGGACCCGGTGAATGTCGGGCTGTCAGGGAACTGCTACCTGGACCCGTACGTCGCGCGCTCGATCCGCGATGCCGAGGCCGACGTGATCAGCCTGAAGCTGGGGATCAACTTCACGGCCAAGGCCGGCTACGTGCTGCGCACGCTCGGGCCGACCGTGCACGGCTTCCTCGACACCGTGCGTGAAGGACACCCCGACACACCACTGCTGGTGGTGTCGCCGATCGCGTGCCCGGCGCTGGAGGAGCGGCCGGGGCCGACGGTGTGGCGCGACGACGTGCTGTACGCGACCGGCGACCCGGCCAGGGTGGCCGAGGGGGCGCTGACGTTGCAGGTGGTGCGGCGGGAGCTGCGGCGGATCGTCACGGAGCGCGCGAAGCAGGACCCGAACATCCACTACCTCGACGGCTTGAAGCTGGTGGGGTTGGACGAGGCCGACGAGTATCTGGGGGAGGGGCTGCATCCGACGCCGGCCGGGTATCGGATGATCGGGGAACGGTTCGCTCGGTTGGTGTTCGGGGACGGCGGGGTGTTCGCCGAGTCGGCGAGGCCGGTCAGCTGACGGCCCGGTCAGCTGACGGCTGGTGCTGAAGCGGCACGCGCACGGCGCCGCTGCCGAGCGAGCCCAAGCCGGGCCGCCCGACGCGGGCCATCCGCCGCCGGTGCTGCTCCGCTTCCGGGTAGCGTCCGCTTTTCTGGTGCCAGTTGAGGATCGCGGTCATCCAGTCGCGCAGCTCCTGGACGTGCCGATCCAGCTCCGCGCGGGTCGTGGACGACAGCCGCATCGCGTCGGCCAGTGCCGGCAGCTCGACGCCGGCGGCGTGCCGGAACGTGTCCAGCCGCGCGGCGATCAGGGCACTGACGACCTGCAGGGCGCGGTCGCGGTCGCAGTCGAAGAAGTCCTGCACGACCAGCACGCAGTTGTGGACGTCGCCCTCGAACTGGATCTCCTTCTGGTAGGAGTGCAGATCGTTCACCAGACAGGCCCAGTCCGCCGCGGCATGCTCCAGTGCGCTCACCGGACGGCTGCGCAGCACCTCGGGCGGGATCGAGTCGTGGGCCAGGCGGGACAGTGCCATCGTCAGGTCGGAGCCGAAGGTGGCGCGGCGCATCTCGACGTAGTCGATGGGATCCGGGATCCGGTGCACCGCCTGGTTCTCCAGTTCCCACAGCCAGCTGTCGATCATCGTCTGCGTGCCCCGGCGCAGCGCCTCGCGGGCCGTCGCCGACCCGCCGTCGGTGGAGCGCCGCCACAGGTCGGCCAGCCCGCGTTCGAGGGCTGATACCGGGGTCGGCGGAGTGTCGCTCATCAGGGAGCTGAGACGCGCGTTGCAGAGGCGGGCGCCGGCCCGGTCGCTGGTCGGCCCGAAGACGGCCGGGTAGTAGTCGTCCGCGTACGTGCCCCAGGCCAGCCAGTCGGTCGCGAGGTCGAGCTCTTCGGACGAGGCGTCCGGGTAGATGCCCGCGGAGCAGAGTGCGAAGTCGGCGTCGACGAGGTGCTTCTCGTCCCAGATGCCGTCGTAGAAGCCGAGGTGCCGGCACCAGTCCGCGACATGGCGGCGCGCGGCCGGCAGGTGCGGGCTCAGGCGCAGTTCGGAGGGGGCTTCGATGGTGGGGATCGGGGTGGGTCCGACCTGTTCGTAGAGCGGGTGACTCAGACGCTTGAGACGCGCGGGCATGGTCCTCGCGATCGAGGCGGCGATGCGGGCCGCCGACGTTCCCAGACCCAGTGGCCCGGGAAGCGTCGATGCGGCCGCGCCGGGCTCGTAGGCGTCGTTCATATAGCGCGAGGAGCGCATGTGCCACTCGTGGCCGCCGGACTGCCAGTCCTGCAGACCTTTGACATACAGCCCGACCTGCAACGCCTCGACCGGCCCGACGCCGTACTCGGCGAACAGCGGCACCAGCTCGGTCAGCGCGGTCTGCTCGAACTGGTGCAGACGGCTGGTGAGCAGCTCGTTGGTATGGTTGGCGGCGGTCTGCGGATCGCAGTCCAGGAAGCGCTCCAGGACCAGGACGCAGTTGGAGTTCTCGCCCTCCTGCTCGACCTCGCGCTGGTAGGAGAACAGGTCGTTGCGCAGGTGGACGGCGTCGGCGAAGGTCTCCTTCAGCACCCGCAGCGGACGGCTGGCCGCCACCCGGTCGGGGACCTCGACGCCGTTGGCGTGCTCCACGAGGTGCGCCGACCACGGGGCCCCGCCGACCTTGCGGCGCATCTCGATGTAGTCCACCGGATCGGACACCCGGTCCTCGGTGATGTTCGCCAGCTCCCACATCGACTCCTCGAGCAGATGCCGGTTGCTCTCGGCGAAGCGGCGGCGCCAGGCCTCGGTCTTGGTCGGCACCGTGCGCAGCCACAGGTCGGCGAGTCCCGCCTCGACGGCGTTGGTCGGCTCCGGCATCGCCGTCGGGTCCCCGATCGGCATGAAGGCGGGCAGCCGGTCGAGGTAGGCCTGCGCGCCGGGGATGTCGCGGGGCCTCTTGTAGATCTCCAGGAAGTGGTCGTCGAAGAAGAAGACCCAGACGTACCAGTCGGTGACCAGCGCCAGTTCCTCGGCGTCGCAGTCGGGGTGCGTGTACGCGCACAGCAGCGCGTAGTCGTGGCGGTCGAAGTCGTCCTCGTCCCAGATTCCGGATCCCTCGATCATCGTCAGGTCGCGGGCCCACGCCTTGGAGTGGACGCGCGCGTACTCCAGATGCGGGTTCAGGCGCGCCGGGTACGGCATGTAGAAATCGGGCAGCTGGAACGGCTTCGGCATGCCTTCGAAACTAAGTGCCCTGCGATCGGTGCAGAAGAGCTGGGGCGTCCAAACCAGGGGATCGAGTGAATTCCGCGCGCCGCGGAACTGTTCTGGATCGATATAGTGCTGGGCGAACACGGGGAGGTGCTCATCGATGAGTGATCTGCAAATCAGCTCGGCGGTCCTGAACGAGCTGCGCGCGACGCTGACGAAAATCAGCGGTGACCTGGACGGGGCGTGCCGCCGGCTGCGAAGTGCCGACGCCACCGGGGTCGGTGCGGATCCTTTGGTCAACCGCATGCACGACTTCGCCGACGAGTGGCACTACGGCATCGGGCAGATCGGCCAGCACGCCGACGACTGCGTGAAGATGCTGGACAACATCGGCAAGACCGCCGACGACCTGGACGGCAAGCTCAAGAGCCAGCTCACGCAGCCGGCGAAGGCGTAGGGGGAGCAGCCATGGCCGCACGCAACTTCCCGGCGCTGGGCTTCGACCCGACGCCCGGAGACGTATCGCAGACTCGTGACCTGGGGCGCTCCCTGGGCGACATGAGCACCGAGCTCGGCACCATCTTGTCCAACATCACCGGCGCCGACCGCGGCTCCTGGCAGGGCCAGGCCGCCAACGCGTTCATGGACCACCTGAACGACGACCTCAAGCCGGCCGTCCAGAAGTGCCACGACTCCTTCCAGCAGGCCAGCAGCCTGCTCTACAACTGGGCCGGGCAGCTCGACGGTTTCCAGGCCGAGGCCGCCGGGCTGGAGCAGCAGGCCGAGCACCAGCAGGGCGCCGTCACCTCGGCGAAGGCCACGGTCAGCGGCCAGCCCGGACAGCCCGGCCAGCCGGCGGCGGCCCCGGCCGGCAGCCCGCAGGCCGCGCAGCAGGCCGCCGACGCCACCAAGAACCAGCAGGCGGTCACCGACGCCCAGAGCGGTCTGAGCGACATCATCCGGCGCGCGCACGAGCTGCACGACCGGTTCGTCAGTGCCGCGCAGACGATCGCCGACCAGCTGCACCACGCCGGCCAGATGGCGCCGGGCAAGCCGGGGCTGTTCGACTCCATCGTGGACGGCATCGGCAACGCCTTCTCCGGGGCCTGGCACTGGGTCGAGGCGCACGCCGACGCGATCAAGTTCATCGGCGACCTGCTCAGCGACCTGTCCGGGATCCTGGGCATCCTGGCGATCATCACCGCGCCGTTCGAGCCGCTGGGCGCGATCTTCGCGGTCGCCGCGGTGGCCACCAGCGCGGCCGCCTGCCTGACGCACCTGCTGGCCAAGGCCGCCGGGGCGAACGTGAGCTGGATGAGCATCGGCATGGACGCCCTGGGCGCGCTGCCCGGCATCGGGGCGTTCGCCAAGGGCGCGAAGGTGGCCGACGGGGCGCTCGCGGTGGCCCGGGCCGGCGAGCTCGGCGAGGGCTTCCGGGGCGTCAGCACGATCGGCCGCAACATCGTCGGCCTGGGCAAGGAGGCCGCTTCGGGGGCGGACATCCTGATCGGCAAGCGCATCGGGCTCTGGGGCCTCAAGGCCGGCGGCTTCATCTCGCACGACGGAAGCTTCCTGGGCCGTGCGCAGATGATCGTCGAACAGGCCTACAAGCCGGGCCAGCTGCTGGGCACCAAGGGCCTGAACATGCTGGGCGACGGGGCCAAGATCTTCGGCCGGGAGCTGCCCAGGTTCAGCATCGACGCGATGAGCGGGCTGGGCCGGACCATCGACGCCGGGATCAAGGTCGCGCCGAAGTTGTACTTCCTGCCGCACGGCGTCCACAACGACATGGAGATGAACGCCGGTTTCCCGTTCCACGCGTTGTTCGGGTAAAGACATGGAGGTATCCGGCGCACAGAACCTTTGGAGCCACTGATGGACTGGTATCCCGAATCCGGCGAGACGCCGCTGTTCCGCGATGTCGCGACGTTCGCCGAGGGCCGGGCGCCCAAGGTGCGGGACAAGCGCTGGTTCCGTGACGACCAGGGCCGGGACATCGCTGCGGAGCTTCCCGGCTGGCCGCAGCTGCCCACGCCGAAGAAGAAGGGGGACAAGGCGGCCAAGGCCGGCCGGACCCTGGGCATCCTCGGCAAGGCCACGGCGGTCGTGGTGGCCGGCACGGTCGAGCTGCTGAGCCCGAGCGGCGGCTCCAACATCAACTTCAAGGGCCCCGACGGCGCCGAGCCCGTGGATCCGGCGCTGGAGGTCGAGGACTTCCCGGTGATGTGCGCGGCCGCGGGCTCCACGGCCCGCTCGGCGCCCTACCAGCTGGACCCGGACCGGCGCCCGAACAGGTCCTACCGGACCGATCTGCAGCTGACCGACCGGCGCCTGCTCGTGCTCGGCAGCGCCTCGGTGCAGCAGCCCGCCGAGGTGCTGTGGGAGCTGCCCCTGGAGCAGGTGGCCGGGGCCCGGCAGCACGCCTTCTCGACCTTCGGCGCCGACGTCAGCGTGACCTTCGCCGACGGTTCCTGGATCCGGCTGGATCTGCGCAGCCGGGGCAGCGCGGCCAAGGCCGTCGCGATCCTGAACGGACAGACCGAGCCGGTGGTCCTGAACGCCGCACAGCAGGCCGCGGTCGACAGCTGGTCCTCGGCGCTGCCGAAGCCGGTGGACTTCGTGGTGAACTCGGTCGACGCGGCCGCAGGCATCGTCTCGGTCGAGGCGAAGGCACACGTCGGCAAGAAGGTGGTCGACGCCGGGAGCATCACGCTGGACGCCGAGGGCAAGCCGGTGCGCGGCTGAGCGGTCGGCGGGCCTTTTCTGATCTTTTGACGCATAACCAAGGATTCCAAAACCCATGACTCAGATTCCTGTAGCCGAACCCATGGCTGATGGGCTTGTCGCCGACGAAGCCGGCGCCGACGAGGCTGTGCGCGCCGACCTGGCGAAGGCGTTCGAGCGCGCCGTCACCGGCATCCCGCCGATGCTGTTCGTCCTCCCGGACGGCTTCCACGAGCTCCCGTTGCAGCCGGACTCGGCCGACCGTGCCGCGGCCGCCGAGGCCTTCGCCCGCGAGCTCTACCCGAACGGTGACGAGGAGCTGTGGCGCACCAACGCCCCGGCGTTCGCGGCCATGGGCGAGATGACGGCCGCCACCGGCGTCGCGTACGCGGCCATGGGCGTCTTCGACAACGAGCGCGGCGGCATCGCGACCGTCAACCTCACGATCGCCGCCACCGCCTCCGACCACACCGACCCCGAAACCGCGGCCCTGGCCATCCGCGAAGTCCTGGTCCGCGACGAGTTCAACGACTCCCGCTGGCTCAACCTCCCCTCCGGCCCCGCCGTCTCCCGCATCACCGTCACCCGGTTCCCCCTGGACCCGGCCCTGACCGGCGGCGCCGCCGCGGAGCTGGTGCAGGGGCAGATCCAGGTCTACGTCCCGTTCCCGACGGGGCCGTTCATGGCGATCGTGACCTTGGGGACGTACAACATGGAGGCCTGGGTCGAGGTCAGCGAGATGGCCGCGGTGCTGGTGCAGACGATCGAGTTCCCGCGCGTGGGGGAACAGGCCGCGGTCAGCGGCTGATGTTCCAGGCGGCGGGCAGGTCGGCTTCGCAGAACACGCAGACCAGGTCGCCCGTAGCCATACGCACGGTTCGTCGCCACAGCACCGAACCTACATCGACCACCACCCGAGCGGCCCGCACGAGGCGGCCCGAGCCACCAGCCTCGGGCCGCTTCGTCAGCCGCCGCCTCAGTAAGGCCACACCCACCCCGAAATCGCCGGGTCGTCCTCCCCGAACTCCCGCGTGTACTGCCGCGCCTTCAGCCGTGCGTCCTGCAGCTGCTGCCGCACGTGCCCGGCGCGCTCGGCGAGGCCGGGGACGCGGTCGATGGCGTCCATCGCGAGGTGGAAGCGGTCGATGTCGTTCAGCATCGCCATGTCGAAGGGCGTGGTGGTGGTGCCTTCCTCCTTGTAGCCGCGGACGTGGAAGTTCACGTGGTTGGTGCGGCGGTAGGTCAGCCTGTGGATCAGCCACGGGTAGCCGTGGTAGGTGAACACCACCGGCTTCGCCGTCGTGAACAGGGCGTCGAACTCCTTGTCCGTCAGGCCGTGCGGGTGTTCGTCGTTGCCCTGCAGGCGCATCAGGTCCACGACGTTCACCACGCGCACCTTCAGCTCCGGGAAGTGCTGGCGCAGGATGTCCGCCGCCGCCAACGTCTCCATCGTGGGGACGTCGCCGGCGCAGCCCATCACCAGGTCCGGCTCGCCGTCGCCGTCGGTGGAGGCCCACTCCCAGATGCCGATGCCGCGGGTGCAGTGCACGATCGCCTCGTCCATCGACAGGTACTGCAGCTGCGGCTGCTTGCCCGCGACGATGACGTTCACGTAGTTCCGCGAGCGCAGGCAGTGGTCCGCCACCGACAGCAGGGTGTTGGCGTCCGGCGGCAGGTACACGCGGATGACGTCAGCCTTCTTGTTCACCACGTGGTCGATGAAGCCGGGGTCCTGGTGCGAGAAGCCGTTGTGGTCCTGCCGCCACACGTGCGACGTCAGCAGGTAGTTCAGCGACGCGATCGGCGCGCGCCAGGGGATGTTCCGTGTCGTCTTCAGCCACTTCGCGTGCTGGTTGAACATCGAGTCGACGATGTGGATGAACGCCTCGTAGCACGAGAAGAACCCGTGCCGCCCGGTCAGCAGGTAGCCCTCCAGCCAGCCCTGGCACATGTGCTCGCTCAGCGGCTCCAGCACCCGGCCGTCCGTCGACAGGTGCTCGTCGTCCCAGGGCACCGTCTCGGCGTTCCACATCCGCCCCGTCGCCTCGAACAGCGCCTGCAGGCGGTTCGAGGCGGTCTCGTCCGGGCCGAAGACCCGGAAGTTGTCAGCACCCGAATTGTCCGTCATGATGTCGCGCAGGAACGTGCCGAGGATCTTGGTGGACTCGGCGTGTTCGACGCCGTGCCCGGCCGGGTCGACGGCGTAGTCGCGGAAGTCGGGCATCTTCAGGTCGCGCAGCAGCACCCCGCCGTTGGCGTGCGGGTTGGCCCCCATCCGCCGCTTCCCGGACGGAGCCAGCGCCGCCAGCTCCGGCATCAGCGCGCCGGCCGGGTCGAACAGCTCCTCGGGCCGGTAGGAGCGCATCCACTCCTCCAGCACCTTCAAGTGCGCCGGGTTGGTGTGCACGTCGGACATCGGCACCTGGTGCGAGCGCCAGGAGTCCTCCGCACGCTTGCCGTCCACGGTCTTCGGGCCGGTCCAGCCCTTCGGGGTGCGCAGGATCAGCATCGGCCAGGCGGGCCGCACGCCCTTGTCCTTGCCGCCGGCCGCCTTCGCACGAATGTCCGCGATCCGGTCCAGGATCCGGTCCAGTGTCCCGGCCATCGCCTGGTGCGCCGCCAGCGGGTCCGCACCCTCCTCGCTGACGACCGTGAACGGCTCGTACCCGTAGCCCCGCATCAGCTGCTCCAGCTCGGCCTGCGGGATCCGGGACAGCACGGTCGGGTTGGCGATCTTGTACCCGTTCAGGTGCAGGATCGGCAGCACCGTGCCGTCGCGCACCGGGTTCACGAACTTGTTCGAGTGCCAGGACCCGGCCAGCGGCCCGGTCTCCGCCTCGCCGTCCCCGACCACCGCGCAGACCAGCAGCTCCGGGTTGTCGAACGCGGCACCGTAGGCGTGCACCAGCGAGTAGCCCAGCTCGCCGCCCTCGTGGATGGAGCCCGGGGTCTCCGGCGCGACGTGCGAGGGCACGCCGCCGGGGAAGGAGAACTGCCGGAACAGCTTGCGCATGCCCTCCTCGTCCCGGCCGATCCCCGGGTAGTACTCGCTGTACGTGCCCTCCAGATACACGTTCGCCAGCACGCCGGGACCGCCGTGCCCGGGCCCGGCGATGTAGACGGCGTCCAGGTCGCGGGCCTTGATGACCCGGTTCATGTGCGCGTAGATGAAGTTCAGCCCCGGCGTGGTGCCCCAGTGGCCCAGCAGCCGCGGTTTGATGTCGTCCAGGGTCAGCGGCCGGTGCAGCAGCGGGTTGTCCAGCAGGTAGATCTGGCCCACCGACAGGTAGTTGGCCGCGCGCCAGTAGGCGTTGAGCGCGTCGAGGTCCTTCGCGGACAGCGGGCCTTTGGGCTTGCTCGCGTTCTTGATCACCACTCCAGCCTGTGACGTCCGCCGCTGTCGCCGCCGCCTGGGCTGCGCCGGACGGGTCACGCTGGCATCATCGCTCCCGTGGACCAAGCGGACCAAGGCGAGACGGCGGCACAGGGCCTGTACATCACGGCCACCGATGCCGCCAGCGGTAAGACGGTCGTCGCGCTCGGCGTGGCCGAAGCCATGTCCCGACGCGTGCGGCGGCTCGGGGTGTTCCGTCCGGTGGTGCCCGGCGGCGGGGCGGTCGACCCGGTGGTGGACCTGATCCGGACGCGCTACCGGATCGACGAGCCCTACGAGGACTGCGTCGGCACCACCTACGACGCGGTGCACCTGGACCCGGCGCGCGCGGTCGAGACGATCGTCGACCGCTACCGGGCCTTGGCGGCACGCTGCGAAGCCGTGGTGGTGGTCGGCTCGGACTTCACCGACGCCGCGAACACCACCGAGTTCGGCTTCAACGCGAACGTCGCGGCCAACCTCGCGCTGCCGGTGCTGCTGGTGGTCGGCGGGATGGAGCGCACGCCGCAGGACGTGGCCGCCGTGGTGCGCGTGTCGCGGCAGGAGCTGACGAGGCTGCACGCCACCGAGCTGGCGGTGATCGTGAACCGCGTGGCGCCCGGAGAAGAGGACGCGGTACGGCGCGAGGTCGCCACGGTGTTCGGTCCGGCGGGCTTCGGCGAGCAGACGCCGAGCTCTGCGACACCGACCGCTGCGACACCGAGCACCACCGACCAGGCCGCGAACCCCCTCGTCTTCACCATCCCCGAAGTCCCCGGCCTGACCGCCCCGACCATCCGCGACCTGGCCCGCGCCGCCGGCGGCCGGCTGATCAGCGGCGACGAGGCCTTGCTCGACCGCGAGGCGGCTTCCCTGGTCGTCGCGGCCATGTCGCTGCCGAACGTCCTCGACCGCCTCACCGAGGGCGTCGCGATCATCGCCCCCGGCGACCGCACCGCGGGCCTGGTGCCCGGGCTGCTGGCCGCGCACGAGGCCGCGAACTTCCCCGCCTTGTCAGGGGTCTTCCTCACCGGCGGCTTCACCCTCCCGGCCAGCGTTTCGCGGCTGCTGGAAGGCGTGTCCTCGCCCCTGCCCATCATCGCCAGCGGCGCGGACACCCTGCCGACCGCGCTGCACCTGGCCGCCGTGCGCGGCGAGATCACCGCCGACCACCCCGGCAAGGTCGAGACCGCGCTCGGCGCCTTCGCCCGCGGCGTGGACACCTCGGCGCTGCTGAACCGGCTGAACGTGACGCGCTCGGTGGCCGTCACGCCGCTGATGTTCCAGGCGCAGCTGCTGGAGCGGGCCCGCTCGCAGCGCCGGCGCATCGTGCTGCCGGAGGGCTCCGACGACCGGATCCTGCGCGCCGCCGACATCGTGGCCCGCCGCGGCGCCGCCGACCTGCTGGTCCTGGGCGAGGAGGAGAAGGTCCGGGCCCGGGCCAACGCCCTGGGCCTGGACCTGGCCGGCGTCCGGGTGGTCAGCCCGGCCGACTCGGTGCTGGTCGAGGAGTTCGCGCACGAGTACACCCGGCTGCGCGAGCACAAGGGCATGACCCTGGACCGGGCCCGCGACATCGTCCAGGACGTCTCCTACTTCGGCACGATGATGGTGCACACCGGCCGCGCCGACGGCATGGTGTCAGGGGCCGTACACACCACCGCGCACACCATCCGCCCGGCCTTCGAGATCATCCGCACCGAGCCCGGCGTCTCGGTGGTCTCCAGCGTCTTCTTCATGCTGCTCGCCGACAGGGTCCTGGTATACGGCGACTGCGCGGTCATCCCCGATCCGGACGCCGAACAGCTCGCCGACGTCGCCGTCTCCTCGGCCCGCACCGCCGCGGCTTTCGGTGTGCAACCGCGGGTGGCGATGCTGTCCTACTCCAGCGGCGAATCAGGGTCCGGAAAAGACGTCGAGAAGGTCCGCGAGGCCGCGAAGCTGGCCCACGAGCGCGATCCGGACCTCCCGCTGGAGGGCCCGATCCAGTACGACGCCGCCGCCGACCCCGAGGTTGGCGCGCTCAAGCTGCCCGGCAGCGCGGTCGCCGGCCGCGCGACGGTGTTCATCGTCCCGGACCTGAACACCGGCAACAACCTCTACAAGGCGGTGCAGCGCAGCGCCGGCGCGATCGCGGTCGGACCGGTGCTGCAGGGGCTGCGCAAGCCGGTCAACGACCTCTCGCGCGGTGCGCTGGTGCAGGACATCGTGAACACGATCGTGATCACGGCGGTGCAGGCGCAGGGGGAACCGGGCGAAACGAGCGAAGCGGGCGGACAGCGATGAACCAGGTCCTGGTCCTCAACTCCGGCTCCTCGTCGATCAAGTACCAGCTGATCGACATGGACGACCGCACACGGCTGGCCGTCGGGATCATCGAGCGGATCGGCGAGGCCTCCGGCACCGTCGCCGACCACGCCGCCGGCATGGACGTGGTGCTCACCGAGCTGGAGGGCAAGCTGGACCGCGCGCAGCTGGGCGCCGTCGGCCACCGGGTCGTGCACGGCGGCGACCGTTTCCGCGGCCCCACGCTGATCGACGACGAGGTCTGCGACGCCATCAGCGAACTGATTCCACTCGCGCCGCTGCACAATCCCGCGAACCTGACCTTGATCGAGGCGGCGCGCTCGGCGTTCCCGGACACGCCGCAGGTCGCCGTGTTCGACACGGCGTTCCACCAGACGCTGCCCGATCACGCCTACACCTACGCGGTCCCGCAGTCCTGGCGCGAAGACCTCGGCGTCCGCCGCTACGGCTTCCACGGCACGTCGCACCAGTACGTCTCCCGGCGCGCGGCGGCGATGCTGGGCCGCCGCCCGGAGGAGGTGAACATGATCGTCCTGCACCTCGGCAACGGCGCGAGCGTCTGTGCGATCCGCGAGGGTAAGAGCATTGACACCTCGATGGGTATGACGCCGCTCGAAGGTCTGATCATGGGCACGCGCTCCGGCGACCTGGATCCGGCGGTCTCGGCGTACATCGCCCGCCAGACCGGCCGAAGCGCCGAGGAGATCGACCTGACGCTGAACAAGGAGAGCGGGCTGCTCGCGCTGGCCGGCAGCAACGACCTGCGCGACGTCGACGCCGCGGCGGCCAAGGGCGACGACGCCGCACGCCTGGCGCTGGACGCGTACTGCTACCGCATCCGCAAGTACATCGGCGCCTACCTCGCGGCGCTCGGCCGCGTTGACGCGGTGGTGTTCACGGCCGGCGTCGGCGAGAACTCGGCGACGGTGCGGGCCGGCGCGGTCGCGGGCCTGGACCACCTGGGGATCGCGGTGAGTCCGAAGCGGAACGCGCAGCATTCGAAGGAGGAGCGCTACATCTCGCCGTATTGGGCGGAGACCGCGGTCCTGGTGGTGCCGACCGACGAGGAGATCGAGATCGCCGATCAGGCCCTGGAGGTGCTCGGCCGGAGCGCCTGAAAGCACCCCGACCCGAACCGACTCCCACCTGACACCACGCAACGACTTCCGCCTACGTGTCCCCGCACCGCGCGTGCGGCATCATGGTCATGTCACACACGTGTGGGCAGGCGGGAGGCAGGGCGGGGGCGATGAGCATCGCGGCCGAGGGCGGGTCCACGCCGCTGACGGTTCCGGACGCGGCAGCGCGGGTCCTGGAGTTCACGCAGGTCGCGCGGCCTGCGGATGTCCCGCTGATCATCAATGCCCTGAGTGCCGCAGAGCTCTGCGCCGGCATCGCGCGGCTCGGCCCGCGACTCCCGCCGGCGGTGATCGAGCACGTCGTCACGCACGGCCCGCGGACCGCCCGCGCCACCCTGGCCTGGCAGCTCCGGCAGCCGCCGCGGCCCGCTCCCGCGCGCTTCGCCTTCGCGGGCAACCAGAACGCTGAGCGCGGGCGGAAGGCCGAGCGCGAGGCTCAGCGCGCCAAGTCCGTCATGCCCCTGCACGACGCCGCCCGCCGCAGACTGCTGGCCCTGGCCGATCCCGACATCGACCGCGCGCTGTTCGGACGGCTGGAGCAGGTGGGCATCGCCTGGGTCCGCTCGGCGATCCTGCGCGACCGCGTCGGGCCCGACGGCGAGCCGATCGTGCCGCCGGACCTGCGCGCCAAGCTGGCCGCCTTCCTCGCCACGGCCGTCCTCCCGATCTCCCCGGACCACCTCGCCGACACCGACACCGGCGACCCCGAGTTCGAACTCCTCCGCGTCCTGGCCGCCGCCCACGACCCGGCCCTGTCCCTCACCGCGGCGCGCGTCCTCGGCCTCCCCGGCCCGATCCCCGCGCACCAGCCCGGCTGGCGCGACCAGACCTGGGTGCAGCGCTGGGACCGCCCCGGAGCCGGATCCCGCTCGTGGCGGCTGGACTGGGACGAGGTGCTGGCCCTGGCCGCCGACCACGAGGCGGTGGCCGGCGACCGCGGCCGCTTCCTCGGCCGCGTCGCAGGGCTCGACGAAGCCGCCGCGCGCGAGGACATCCCCGCGGACGTCCGGCACCAGCTGCTCGCCAGCTACCCGCAGGCCGCCTGGCACGTCGGCGCGCCCGACGTCACCACGCTGCGCCGAATCGCCGCGGCCGTGGAAACACTCCGGCGGCGATGGGACGACTTCGACGAGGACCCCGAGTTCGGCGCGTCCGTCAGTGAACTGATCATCAGAGGTCTGTCTCTCGGCTCGCTCACCGCGTCCGACGTCATCGCGCACGCCGTCCCGGCCGGCGCTGTCCTGGACTTGGCCTGGCGACGCCGCGCCGACGAGATCCTGCCCGCCGCCCGGGGCCGCGCCGACCTGGCCGAGGAGCTGCGCGCGCTGCTGGACCGGCGGCTCGGCGACGACGTGCCGCTGTGGACCGCCCTGCTCGTCCGCTCCTTCATCTGGACCGGCACCGTCGCAGAGCTCGTCGATTCCACCGCCGTCCTCGGTCCGCAGCAGGCCATCCCGGACGAGGACGAACTCGACGAGGCGGTCGAAGACGTCCCGAGTGCGAACGTGCTGCTCGCCTTCGCGCGTCCGCACGTCGGTCTGGAGGTCCTGTCCGACGGCCCCGGAGAGCTGAACCCCTTCGAGCTGGCCCTGCTGGAAGGCAGCCCGTTGGCCCCCGGCCTGGTGACCCGCGCGCTCGCCGACGACGCCGGATTCGACGCCCGGCGCGCCCTGGCCGCCAACCCGGTGACGCCGGTCGCGGTGCTCCAGCGGCTGCTGCACGATCCGGTGGACCCGATCGGCACCCGGTTGGCCATGCTCTACGACGTCGCCGACCCCGGCCTCCGCTACGCCGCGCTGGAAATGCTGGAGCGGTCCGGGACCGCGTGGCCCCAGATCCTGCACTTCGTCGCGAACCTGGGTGAAGCCGGCGTCTACCAGCTCATCGCCGCCGCGCCGACCGCCGAGCGTCTGCACTTCCTGCTGAAGAAGTTCGGCCGGTATCTGGGTCCTGACACCTCTCTGCTGCTCTACGCGCGGTTGGCGGCCGAGGCCGGACCGGAGCCGGTCTGGGACGCCGCGATGTCCGCGCCCAACGGTCTGGAGCACGCGGGATCGTTCGTGCGGGCCTCGATTGCCAGCGGCGACATCGCACCCCTGCTGGCCGGCGCCGGGGTGGTCTCGGAGCTGGACATCCCGGGAGTGACCGTCCCGGACCCGGATCTGGCGTACACTCCGCATCCCGACGATCCCGCACGCTGGCCTTTGGAAAACGCGGTGCGGCAGCATCTTGACAACGACGCACACCGGTGGCGGATCATGGTGCGCCGGCTGATGGAGGCCGGCCCCCTGGAATACGCGCAGCTCGTCGATCTGGTCCAGGCGGTCGGCGGCGGTGCCGGGGAGGCTGCGGAGGGGGAGCCGTGAACCGAGTCGAGGACCGGGGACGCCCCGGACGCCCCCAGGGCCTGCCGGCGGCGCCGCCGCTGCCCTCGCACCCCACGATCGACGACTACGAGCGGGCCGTGGCGGCCTTCCGGCAGAGCCCGAACCCGGCCGTGGAGTTCGGCTACCTGCGCGAGGTGGCGCTGGTCGGGGCCCGGCTGGGCACGATCCGGCCGGCGGAGATCGTGCGGCACGTGCGGCCGGCCGCGGTGGCCGTGACGCTGGTGATGGAGCCGGAGATCGTGACGGTCGGCGACGCCGTCGCGCGCGCCATCCTGCGCGGCGACAGCGCCGGACCGCAGTACTGGGCCCGGATGGTGCGCGAGGTGGACACCGCCCGCGCCCCGCTGGCCGCGCTGGTGAAGGCCCGGCCCGATTCCGGGCGCGGCGTCATGGCCCGCGGGCTGCGCCGCTCCGCGCAGGACGAGCGCGCCGCGGCGGACATGTCGGGGCAGCGCTGGCGCGCGGCGAACGTGGTGCTGGCGCTGGCCCCGCCGCTGGCCGCGCGGGCGTTCCTGGCCTCGGTCGCGACGATGCACAAGGAGCCGTCGGAGGCGGAGCGGACCGCGTTGCGGGAGCAGGCTTCGCTGATCCTGGACATGGCCTCGCAGGCGCCGCTGTGCCGGGAGCTGGTCGGGCACGCGTTCGGCTCGCTGGGGGACACCGCGCTGCGGATGCGGCTGGCCGAGAACCCCTTCACCCCGGACAGCGTGCTGGCCCGCCTGGCGTGCGAGCACGACACCGAGCCCGAGGTCACGCGCGCGGTGCAGGTGCACGAGTTCGCCGGCGGCACGGCGCGCCGACTGGCGTTCCAGGCGGTGCGCGACGAGCCGGAGGCGGTGCTGCGAGGGCTGCGGGCGATGCTGCGGTTGTGCGGGGAGGAGGCCTTCCTGGAGATGGTCGAGGCCGCGCCCCAGGAACAGGCCGCGTGGGTGCGCTCGGTCGTGGCCGCCGCCGGCCCCGACCTGACGCCGGCCACCCGGCTGCGCGCGTATGTACGGCTCGCCGAGCTGTCCGCGCCGGAGGTCGCGTGGGCGGTCGAGCTGAACCGCGCCGGCTCGCTGGAGCGGATGATGCCGGTGGTCCGGGCCTCGATGGCCGAGGGTACGGCGCAGCCGATGCTCGCGGCCGTCCGCGAGGACAAGGCGGCGGCCGCGGCGGCGCGCCGGGTGGCGGCCCGGTCGGCGGGGCGCGTCGGCGGGGTCCGGTCGGGCCGCGGTGCCCATCTGGACCCGGACCGCGCCGACGTGCGGCCCGGGCAGTCGAGCGCGCAGGCGCAGGCCGAACGGCATCGCGTCGCCGCCGCGGAGATGAAGCGGTGGCGCAGCGAGGGGGCGTTGGACGATCCGGTCCCTTTGGTGTGAGGCTGTGGGGGTTGCGGTCGCCGACGAATGGAGCACCGCTGGGGCACCACCGGACGGCATTGGCAGGCTACTGAGATGCGCTCGTTCTACGACGACATGGCCGACGACTACCACCTGATGTTCCGGGACTGGGACGTCAGCATGGAGTACCAGGCCTCGGTGCTGTCCGCGGTGATCGAGGCGGGCACCAAACGGTCGGCGGGGCGGGTGCTGGACTGCTCGTGCGGGATCGGGACGCAGGCCATCGGCCTGGCGCGGCTCGGCGGCGCGAGCATGATCGGGACGGACCTGAGCCCCCGCGCCGCGACCCGGGCCGGGCGCGAGGCCGCGGCGCGCGGCGTGAGCCTGCCGACCGCGGCCGCGGACATGCGCGCGCTGCCGTTCGCCGAGGCCGTGTTCGACGTGGTGCTCAGCGCCGACAACTCGGTGCCGCACCTGCTGACGCCGGACGCGCTGACCGCCGGCCTGGCCGAGATGCGCCGCGTCCTGCGCCCCGACGGCCTGCTGGTCCTGACCGTGCGCGACTACGACGACCTGCGTGCCAGGCGTCCGGCGACGACCTCGCCGCAGGTCTCCGAGCAAGAGGCCGGCCGCGCCATCGCGTTCCAACTGTGGCACTGGCACCCCGACGGCGAGCGCTACGACTTGGAGCACTTCCAGCTGGCGCCGTCCGGGGGCGATCAGTGGGATGTGCGGGTGCGGCGCGCCACGTACTGGGCTTTGACGCGTGCGCAGCTCGCGGAGTTCGCGACGGGGGCCGGGTTCCGGGACGTGCAGTGGATCGAGCCGCTGGATTCCGGGTACTACCAGCCGATTCTGACGGCGCATCGGTGAGTGAGGCGGAGGTGGTCGGCGAGGTGAGCGGGTCGGATTCCGCCGGGGGCGTGGTGAAGTTCGTCGGCATCTCGACCGGTGCGTCGCGCATCCACACCGCCTTTCCGCGCTGGGCCCGGGTCGTAGGGGTCGAGGCGGAGGTCGTCGGAGTCGACGTGCCCGCCGGGGCCTCGGCGGAGGCGTACCGGTCAGTGCTGGACTCGCTGCGGGAGCCTTCGGTGCTCGGCGCGGTGATCACGTCGCACAAGGTGGGGCTGTTCGCCGCGGCCTCGGACGCCTTCGAGTCCTTGGACCCGCTGGCGCGGCAGTATCGGGAGATCAACTCGATCCGCAACGACGGCGGACGGCTGCACGGGTACGCACGTGATCCGATCTCGGTGGGACGCGTCATCGAGGAGATCTGGCCCGAGCGGGACGGCGACCTGCTGTGCCTCGGCAGCGGCGGTACGGCCATCGCGCTGGGGGAGTACCTGCTCAGGCGCGGCCACCGCGGCCGGCTGCGGTTCGTCGACCGCGATCCGGCGGCGGTCGCGCGGCTGCGTGCTGTGGTCGACAGTCCGTTGGTCGGTGCCGAGGTCGGCGACGGACCGTTCGACGCGGCGGTCGCCGCGCTGGCGCCCGGCGCGCTGGTCGTCAACGCGACGGGTGCGGGAAAGGACCGGCCAGGGTCGCCGGTGACGGATGCGGTTGAGTTCCCGGCGCGGAGCACCGTGTGGGACTTGAACTATCGCGGCGACCTGCACATGCTGCGGGTCGCGCGATCGCAGGCTGCTGCGAGGGGTCTGCGGGTGTACGACGGCTTGTCATTGTTCTGCCACGGTTGGGCGGCGGCGCTGACCACGGCGCTCGACCTGCCGGAGGATCCGGGGCTCGGGCAGAAGTTCATGGCAGCGCTGGAGGAATGAGGGTCGCCGGCGGCGGCCGCTCACCCCTCCCAGAAAGCCTTCCGCACCCGCAGCACCCAGTCCTCGGCCGCCGCCGTGTCCGCCTCCGTCGGCAGCACCGACCGCGCCGTCGCGAAGCGCTCCTCGGCGTCGGCCATGAAGGGGCGGGCGGCTTCGGGGTCGGCGGCCACGCGTTCGCCGAAGGCGCGGTAGCGCTCGGGGTCGGCCAGGCGGATGGTGACGTGGCCGGTGGTGTAGAGCTCGTGGCCCTGGTCGACCAGGCGCATCAGATGCCGGGCGTGCTTGGCGATCTTGCGGTGGGTCCAGGTGGGGTCGCGGGACAGGAGCTTGCGGAACTGCTGGGTCGCGTAGCCGAGGTACGCGTCGTGGACGCGCGGTGCGGACAGCAGCGAGGTGCGCAGCGCGATCGCCTCGTCGCCGAGGGGCGTGCGCAGTTCGTACAGGTCGTCGGGGAGCCACAGGAGTTCCGAGGCGGTGGGGTTGCCGCCGAGGGCCAGGCGGGCCAGCTTCGCCGCCTCGTGGAACGTCACGTCCGGCGCGGAGGTGACGTGGCTGTCGCGCGGCGTGTGCAGGCCGAGCAGGGACAGCGTCGGGGCCGCGAACATGCCGAGGCGGTCCACATCCGAGTCCGGGCCGGACAGGCCGTAGGCGGTGGAGCCGACGATGCCGGAGAGCAGGACGATGCCGGGCTCGAAGCGGTCGAAGTCCGGCCTGGTGTCGGCGATGGTTCCTTCAGCCTGAGTCATGGCGGCATCCCCCCCCCGGATAGCGGAAAAACTCAAGTCACCGTAACAGGCAGGTGCTCGAACCCGCGAAGGACAAACCGCTGGTTCCGCGTCGGCGCCCCGGCCGCCGCCAGCGCCGGGAACCGCTCCAGCAGCCGCGGGAAGCCGATCGCCGCCTCGGTTCGGGCCAGCACCGATCCCACGCAGAAGTGCGCTCCGGCCCCGAAGCTCAGCGGGCCGATCGCGGTCCGTGTGGGGTCGAAGCGCTCCGGGTCCGCGTAGCGCCGGGCGTCCCGGTTCGCCGCGCCGATCATCAGCGCGATCTCCGTCCCTGGGCGCACCGGGACGTCGCCGACCGACAGGCCGTCGGTCAGTGCGATGCGCGTCGTCAGCTGCACCGGCGAGTCGTACCGCAGGACCTCCTCGGCGAAGCCGGCGTAGCGCAGGTCCCCGCGCCGCAGGCCGGCGTCGACCTCCGGATGCTCGAACAGCAGGCGCACGCCGTTGCCGAGCAGGTTCGCCGTGGTCTCGAACCCGGCGATGAGCAGCAACGCCAGGTTGCCCAGCAGCTCGGCCCCGCTCAGCCGGGAGCCGTCGGCGTCGCACACCGCGATCAGGGCACTGACGAGGTCGTCCTGCGGGCACCTGCGGCGCTCGGCGAACAGCCCGCCGAAGTACAGCTCCAGCTCCAGCCACGCCGCGTCGGCGCCGTCCAGCCGGCTCAGGTCGTCGACGTAGTCCAGCACCGCGGCCAGTTCCGTGGCCAGCACCCGGAACGTCTCGCGGTCCTCGGGCGGGATGCCGAGCAGGTCGCAGATCACCGAAACAGGGAGCTGATAGGCGAAGTCGTCCATCAGGTCCACGGCCGCGCCGTCCGCCCCGGCCTCGGCCACCCGGCCCAGCAGCGCCTCGACGGCCTGTTCGATCATCGGCTCCAGCGCCGCGACCCGGCGCGGGGTGAACACCGAGGAGATCAGGGCACGCATACGGCCGTGGTCGGGGGCGTTGGCGTAGATGACCGAGCGCTCCATGCTGCGCAGCGAGGGCCTGCGCTGTTGTTCGTCGTCCCAGGCCCGGCCGCGCCAGTCCACGTCCCAGACCCCGAACGAGGCGTTGCGCAGGACCTGGTCGCACTCGTCGTAGGACGGCACCATCACGAAGCCGTCCGCGGCCTCGATGACGGCGCCGAGCCGGTGCGCCTCGTCGTAGAGCGGATAGGGGTTGTCACGGCCTTCGGCGGTGAGCAGCGCGGCCATGATGTCCATCGGCTCCATGAACGGCTCCAACGGCGGCGCGGCCCGGGAATGTTCCCGGGCCGCGCGAAAATATCTAAGAGGTCTTACTCGCCTGAGTCAGGAGTCTTACTAGGCCGTGTCTGAGAAGTGGTTCATAGCCAGCCGTTGATGGCTGCGATGGTGACGGTGGCCTGGTAACGGCAGGCGAGCTTGTCGTACCGGGT